>JACDBQ010000702.1 GCA_013694845.1 Acidobacteriota bacterium | reverse complement strand
ACGTCGACCGTGCCTCTGGCGGCGAGCGGCGCCTGGTGCGCGCGCCGCACCTGCGGATGCAGCAACGCGAAGCCGTCCCGGAGGATAGCTTCGTACGGACCGACATGACCCGTCTCCATCGGCAACGGCATCATCCCCCGAAGACGGTGTATCACCTACGGCGTAGCGCAGGCCTTTGCATCACCGACTCCATCCACGGACGCTGTCCGTCATGCAGGCCTGAAAGGCCTGCGCTACACCGTCCGTGATGCACCGTCCTCGGGGGGGTGTGATGCGGGTGCCGATGGAGACGGGTCATGTCGGTCCGTACGAAGCCATCCTCGGCGACGGCTTCGCGTTGCTGCATCCGCACGTACGGCGCGCGCACCAGGCGCCGCTCGCCGCCAAAGGCACGGTCGATGTGGAGCATGGCCGGCACAGGTGGGCGCCACTGATGATCCGCCTGATGAAACTGCCGGCGGCGGGTCGGAGCCAGGCGGTACGGCTCGATGTCTCCGCCGCCGGGGCGGAGCTGGCGTGGATGCGGCAGATCGGGGCCTCGGTTCTTCGCACCCGACAGTACGCCACGGGATTGCTGCTCGTCGAACGCAGCGGGATCGGCCGGGTGGTCTTCGGTCTCGCGGTTGACCACGGCGCGCTCCTGTATCGGCAACGCTCGATGAGTGTCGCAGGCGTGCATCTTCCTGCGTTCATCAGTCCACGGGTCAGCGCGTCCGTGTCGCCCGTCGCCAGCGGCTGGCGGGTATCGGTGGCGGTCGAATGGCGCGCCCGGCTTCTCTGCCGGTATGCCGGGATATCAGTCCCGTATGAGAACGGCGATCTGGCTTCTGCTCGTGCGAGCCTGAGGCTGGATTCAGGCTTCGGAGCCAGCAATCACGGGTTCCCGGCTTCGATCCTGCTCATGCTCGCCGCCGGCGTTTTCGTGTCCGGAGTCCGCGATCTCGTCGCCAGTGCCCGGTGGGCATCGGCATTGACGGACCCGTTCCGGCGGTATCGCCCGTGGTTCTACGCCGCGGCGATCTACAACCTGGCGTGGGGAATCGCGGTCGTGGCGATACCCGGTACCTTCATGCGGATCGCCGGACTGCATCTGACCGGCGCGGCGCCGCTCGTCCAGGTGATGGGCATGATGGTCGGCGTCTACGCCTACGGCTACTATCTCCTCGCGCGGGAGCCGCAGCGCTACTGCGGTCTCATCTGGATTGCGCTCGCCGGAAAAACGTTCGGACCGATCGGATTCCTATATAGCGCAGGGACAGGCACCCTACCCTGGAGCTTCGGGTGGGTATGCGTGTTCAACGACTTGATCTGGTGGCCCATATTCTGGGCGTTCGCGATGAGACACGCCACCCGTCCATTCAGTCCCGAGACCGCGCCACACATATGAAGGGAAGCGCGAGCAGCATGGTTTGGGTCGGGATGTCTCTACTCGGTTTCCCAGCGGACGCCGTCGCCCACTCGGATCTCCGCGCCTTCCAGGACTTCGGCGAACGCACCGCCGCCCCATCGCACCGTCATCAGCGCCTGCAGGCCGGGAGCGGCGGCTTCCATCTGCTCGCAGGGACGCGTTTCGCCATTGATCCGCAGCCGGGCACTGCCCACCCGCAGGAGACGCCCGCGTGATCGCTCCAGATCCATCCCCGACACCATCAGATTGGCGCGCCGCACCGAGGGATCGAGCACCATCCCCAGGTCCCGGGTCAGTTCGTCCCAGCGTTCCCTGGAGATGATGGTGAGTTGGCGACGTCCCCCTCGATTCGCATTGCCGCGGAGTCCGGCACTGGCTTCCAGGACGGCTTCGCCGACTGGGTCCATTGGCCCTCGCCGGGCGCGCTTGATCCAGATAGCCTCGAGAGTGGGCATACGGGAAAGAATAGGTGAGGCGCGGGAACAGACCAGCGAGTATTGGGCGGAACGCCCTAAGGGTCCGGAAACCGGGAGCGTTCGAGGGTTATTCGGGAATCTCAGCCAAGCGATTGACCCTAAGGCCAACCGCTTGGCCCCGGGCCGGACATACGCCGGCGCCGGATGACAGAAACCCTCAGACCGTGCGCCGACCGCTGACCAGCCCCACGACGAACAGGACCAGCGCGATCACGAGCAGCACATAGATGAAGTTCCCCATCGTGTATCCGGTGACCAGGCCAAGCAGCCACAACACCAGCAAGATCACGGCGATTGTAAATAGCATCGTTTGCCTCCTGCTCTCCATTGAGCACAAGGCATGCCGATCCTGTAATTGGTTGATTCTATTGACGAATGACTTCATCTGGCGGCCAAGTGTGGCGTCTACTTCCACTGGCTGATGCATTCGATTAGCATTTGAGGTCACACCTCGACGGAGCTCACACACTGATGACATACGCAGCACGCATCACCGCGACCACCACGCTCGTAATTCTTCTCGCCATCGCCGGCGGCCTCGCGCAGTCAGCGGGGCCTTCGCAGACGGCAGGCACCGGCGTGGACGCGTCGCTCCTTGCCGGACTGCGCTGGCGTTCGGTCGGGCCCGCGCGCGGCGGGCGTTCGCAGGCGGCGGCCGGAAGCGCAAAACGCCCGATGGAGTACTACTTCGGCGCTGTCGGAGGAGGCGTCTGGAAGACGACTGACGGCGGCATCACCTGGCGAGCGGTCTCCGACCCCTTCTTCAAGTCGTCGTCGGTCGGCGCGATCGCCGTCTCCGAGTCGAACCCGGACGTTGTCTATGTCGGGATGGGGGAGACACAGCTGCGCGGCAACATCATTCAGGGCGACGGCATCTACAAGACGACGGACGCGGGGCGCACGTGGACCCACGTGGGCCTCGAAAAGACGATGGCCATCGGGCGGATCCGGGTGCATCCCGAGAACGCCGACATCGTGTACGCGGCCGCCCTTGGAGATCCGTATGGGCCGACACCCGACCGCGGTGTCTTCAAGTCGATTGACGGCGGCAAGACCTGGGCGCGCGTGATGTTCCGCGACGACAAGACAGGGGCCGTCGATCTCGTCATGGATCCGAAGAACCCGGAGGTGCTCTACGCGGGGCTGTGGGAGGTATCTCGCACGCCGCACTCCCTGTCGAGCGGCGGGCCTGGCAGCGGGCTGTTCAAGACATCCGATGGCGGCCGGACGTGGGTGGACTTGACGAACAATCCGGGGCTGCCCAAGCCTGTCTGGGGCAAGATCGGGATCACGGTTTCGGGGGCCGACTCGAACCGGCTCTATGCCCTGATCGAGGCGCAGGAGGGCGGGCTCTTTCTCTCGGACGACGCCGGCGCGACCTGGAAACTCGCGAACGACAACCGGAACATCCGCCAGCGCGCGTTCTACTACACCCGGGTCTACGCCGATCCGCAAGCCAGGGACACTGTCTACATTCTGAACGTCTCGATGTATCGCTCCACCGACGCGGGTAAAACGCTGCGAAACATCCGAGTCCCTCATGGCGACAACCATGACCTCTGGATCGCGCCGAATGATCCGCAGCGGCTGGTCCAGAGCAACGATGGCGGCGCCAACGTGTCGTTCAACGGCGGCGAGAGCTGGACGGACCAGGACTTCCCGACGGCCCAGTTCTACAACGTCTTCACGACGACGCACGTGCCCTATCACGTATGCGGCGCGCAGCAGGACAACAGCACCGCATGCGTGCCGAGCACCGGCGGCGGTGAGTTGTACGCGGTCGGCGGAGGCGAGAGCGGCTACATCGCGCCGGATCCGGAGGACACCGACGTTTTCTACGCCGGCAGTTACGGCGGACTGCTCACCCGGATCAACCGTCGAACCGGGGAGCGGCGCAGCATCAACGTCTGGCCCGACAATCCGATGGGCCATTCGTCCAGCGACATGACAGAACGCTTTCAGTGGACCTACCCGATCGTGATCGCCCCGACGAATCCGAACGTGCTCTACGTCACGTCGCAGCACGTCTGGCGCTCGACCAACGAGGGCCAGAGCTGGCAGAAGATCAGCCCCGACCTGACGCGCCATGATCCCGCCACGATGGGGCCGTCCGGAGGAGCGATCACGCTGGACCAGACGGGCGTCGAAACCTACGCGACGATCTTCACCCTGGCACCGAGCCCGATCGACGGCAACATCATCTGGACAGGTTCCGACGATGGCCTGGTGCACGTGACCCGCGATGGCGGCAAGAACTGGCAGAAGGTCACCCCGCCGGACCTGCCTGAGTTCACCCGCATCAGCCTCATCGAAGCGTCACCGCACGCGGCCGGCACCGCGTACCTGGCCGGCAATCGCTACCAGCGTTCCGATCGCGCGCCGTACGTCTACAGAACGACGGATTTCGGCAAGAGCTGGACCAAGATCGTATCCGGCATCCCGGCCGACGACTTCGCGCGCGCGATTCGTGAAGACACGAAACGAAAGGGGCTCCTGTTCCTCGGCACCGAGGCCGGCATCTATGCCTCCTTCGACGACGGCGCGAATTGGCAATCGCTGAGGCTGGATCTGCCGGTGACGCCGGTGCACGGGATCGCGGTGAAGGACAACGATTTGGTGATTGGCACGCACGGACGCTCGTTCTACGTCCTCGATAACATCTCGGTGCTTCGGCAAGGCACCGCCGCGATGACCAGCGAGCCACTCGTGCTGTTCGATCCGGCGGACGCGTTGCGTTCCGTCTCGCGCGGAGTCTTCATTGATTACTACCTGAAGGATGCCGCGGACACGCTGACGATCGACATTCTCGACGCGAAGGGAACGATCGTTCGAACCTACTCGAGTGCCGCGCCGCAGCCGCAGCAGAACGCAGGACGACCGGCGGAGATGGAAGAGCCCGAGGACGCCCCGCGGCAGGGCCCGGCCGCGCGGGTCACCGGTGCGAAGGGCATGAACCGCTTCACGTGGGACATGCGGTACCCCAACGCGGTGGATTTCCCCGGGATGATCCTGTGGGCCGCGAGCACGCGTGGGCCGGCGGCGCCCCCGGGCCGATACCAGGTCCGGGTCACGGCAGCGGATCTGACCAGGAGCCAGGGCTTCGAGATCCGGCGTAACCAATCGGTGGCGGGCGCGACCGACGCCGATCTGCAGTCGCAGTTCGCGCTGGCGAGACAGATCAGCGAACGCGTCTCCGACGCGAACC
>JACDBQ010000698.1 GCA_013694845.1 Acidobacteriota bacterium | reverse complement strand
GGTGGCTAGAGCTTGCACTCGCCGCCCGCCCGCTGCACGGTGGTGACGTCGAGACGGGTGATCGACAGCTCCGTGCCGGTTTGAACCGTCGGGGTCCCGGCGGTGCCTGCCGTTCCGGTGGCGTTCGCCGCCGGCTGCGACGACTGTCGGGTGGCGATTTGGGATTGCCCGTTCACGACCCCACTGACCTCGACACGATTGCCGACGAGCTCCTGCAGATTCACTCCCGGAGCGCCAGTAAGGTGATAGGTCGCCGTCGGTGTGCCGTCCACGGACTGCGCGGTCGTGAGCACGAATGTAGCGTCCGCGTCGCCTGCACGAAGGCAGCCGGTCACGGTCGTCGGTTGGTTGCCGGGACGTGTGGTTTCGACCTGCGCCTGTGCTGGTGGGGTTTGGGCCTGCTCCCGACCACAGCCTGCAACACCACAGCCTGCAACCGTGGCCGCGACCAGGATCGTACCGGCGAGATGTACGGATCGAACGAAGCGCATAGGCCTCCTCTTGCCTCACGTCTTTGCAGGATGCAGGCCATGCGCCGGGTCTGCAGCAAGGAGCCAGGCTCACCGCAGCGGAATCTTCCGGCCGACGAAGAATGGCCCCAGACGGTCAAGGTAGAGCGATGTCTGCTGTGTCTTGCGCATCGACTGGACGACTGCCGACAGCGGGAAGAGATCCTTGCCGATGAGACCAATCACGAAGTCGTTGTCGTTCCGATCGAGGCCGTGACACGCGAGCCGGACGTCGTGCGCGTAGTCGCCGGCGCCGAACGCCATGCCGATGGCGCCATGCTCCGCGAGGATCCGGCGTTGCTCGTCTGGCGCGAGTTGCTCGAACCCGCCGCTTCGGCGCAGGGGGTACCACACGGCCCAGCGCCAGTCCGGGTTCAATACCGTGCGGCGCGGACGCTCGATCAGCTGGTCGTGGAGATCCGGTTCGTACCCGAGAGAGTAGGTCCGGCCGAACATCGTATATTCCGGCTTGAGAACGAGCGCCTGTAACGCAGGACACCCCAGAGCCGGTCGCAGGACATCGACGAAGATGTTCGGATCGCGGGACATCGCGAGGATCGCGATGCCGGTCGGGTCGTTGAGGTCCTCGTAGACCACGGTCTCGAGCGACAGACTGGCGAGCTCGCGAGTCACGTCGGATGGGTCGCCGCAGCCGCCGAAAGCCAGCAACTGCATGAACAGACGATCATCCGAGCGTTGCGCGGCGCCGTGCCGAAGCCCTCCCTTCTCGCTCAGGTCCGGGGGCTCGATGCGTTCTCGTCGTGTTGGGTCGGCCATTGTTACGGGATCGAAACTTCGATAAATTTCTATGACGACTATGACGACTCCGGCAAATCCCCGCAAGGCCGCCCAGGAACGTGTGACCGAGTTGATCGACTTTGTGCAGCAGCAGCCCGCCAGCGACGAGCGGGCGACGCTTCTGAATGAATGCGAGGCGCTGGCGCGCGCCATCGGCGCGTTTCACATGGAAGGCATCCGGTTCCGCGCCTTTAATGTCGACCGGCTGTTACAGAAAGGGGCGCCTCCGCTCCCGCCGGCCGCCAGCGAGGCCTTTGCCCAGATGAGGCGCCATCTGGATGAGGCTGGATTCCACACCCGCTCGCACCAATCCCCGGTTTAGATGACTTACCGTTCTGCTGAGAACGCGACGCGAGTTGGTAAAATCAGCCATCCGATGACATCACTTAAAATCCTGCCCGATACCGATGCGCTGGAAGCGGCTATTGCAGAGTCCTGCGAACGGCCGGTCCTGATTTTCAAGCACAGCCGGACCTGCGGCGTCAGCTGCGAGGCCTTCGACGAGCTGCACGCGCACCTCGCGGACGGCTCGAGTGAGGTGTCCTACAACTTGATCACCGTTCAAAGTCATCGCCGGGTGTCGGAACACGCCGCCACCCGGCTCGGCGTGCGGCACGAAACCCCCCAGGTGATTCTGCTGCGCGACGGGGTACCGGTCTGGAATGCGTCACACTTCCGGATTACCGCGCAGGAACTGAAACGCGTCCTGTCCTGAGAACCCCAGAATCGCCCGCAGCACCTCGTGGGTCGGCTCCAGGCTGATGATCGTCTCCACGCCCGGCTCCGGCGCTCCCAAGCCGTGACGGTTGAACCAGATGGCACGGATCCCCACCGCGCGGGCTCCGGCGATATCGTTTTCCCAGGAATCCCCCACCATTACTGCTTCGGACGCCGTCACCTGCGCCCGCCGCAAGGCAGTTGCGAAGATCCGTGGATCGGGCTTCGAGAATCCCGCTTCCTCCGACACCACCAGCACGTCGAGATGGCGATCCAGCCCGCAGTGACCGAGCTTCGCCTGTTGCTCGGCGAGCAGGTTGTTCGAGATGATCACCACCCTCGCATGCGCATGAAGCGCCTCGAGCAACGCGGCCGCGCCACGAACTTCGGTGCGTGCCTCGACATACCGATCGCGATAGATGGCGGCGGTTCGTGCCGATAAAGCTGGATCGGCGTCCACACCCGCGACCGCATAGAGGCGTCGAAAGCGCTCGACTCTCGCTCCGTCCAGATCCAGTCGCCCGGCGAGGACCTCGAGGTGGAGGGTCTCGAGAATTCCAGAGTGCGTGGCCTCCAGCTGACCGGCGTCGAACGCGGCGAAGCACGAATGGAGCCCGCGTATCCCGGTCAGCGCCGCGCGCGCGCACTGCTGATGATCGAACAGCGTGTCGTCGAGATCGAACAGGACGGCGCGGATACCCACGGCCTGATTATAGGGAGCGTCGGTGATAAACTCGACAGCGTGCCGGCGGTCGTCATCGCAGCCTCCAACCTGATCTCTCAGTTGTGTGACCAGCTCTCGAACGAGGGGGAACTCACGACGTTTGCGGACAC
>JACDBQ010000617.1 GCA_013694845.1 Acidobacteriota bacterium | reverse complement strand
CCGCAAATGCGATTGCCAGGGCTCCCATTTTCATAAGCCGGGCTCGTCCGCGGCGCACCAAAGTCGTGTCGATCATCTTGGGATCGGTCTCCATCAGTACTGAAGGTTGATTGCAGCAGAGATGCGTCGCATCATCGGCGCTGCATAGGCATCGACGCGGACGAAATTTCGTCCGCCGTAGGAGTTCACTTCGGGATCGACACCTTCGTAATCGCTCCAGATCTTCAGATTTCGTCCTGAAATGACGAAGCTCGCCGACTGGGCGCCGGTCCGTCTCACAAGACTCGAAGGGATATCGGCTGTCAGTGAAACTTCCCGCAATTTGACGAAGTCAGATTTTTGAATCCATTCCGGCGATACCGATGCACTGCGATAAACAGCAAGTTCCTTGAACAGAATGGAATCACCGGCTGATTGCGGGAACCGGGCGATCGGGTTGTTCGTGCGTGCACAGTTGTCGCTGGACTGACAGCGATTCCGCTCCTGCAGGTTGAAGATGTAACCGCCACCCTTGTGGTCCAGCAGCGCGTATAGCCGGAAGTGCTTGAACATCGTGAACGTGTTGGAAAAGCCCACTTCCCGCGTCGGGGTGGACGGGCCGATGTACCGGCGGGCGGTGTCACCGGGGCTGAATATTGCGGCACCGGCGGGGGTGAGCAGTGCGGAGCCGTCGGCGGCGCGCTGCGGCGGTGTGACCCAGTAACCCCCCAGGGGGTAACCGGCCCGATGCTGTTGAACAGAGCCATAGGGCTGACCACCCGGCGTCTCGACGGTCTTGTTCTTGACTCCGAAAGTGACCAGTTCGTTCTTGTTGGTCGAGAAGTTGAGGCGCGAGTTCCACGCGAAATTGTTGCGCTGAACGGGCGTCGCCGAAAGCGACATTTCGATGCCCCGGTTGTTAACCTCGCCAAGGTTGGTCAGCCGCGAACTGATGAACCCCGAGGAGGGGGCTACCGAGATCGATTGGAGGATGTCGCTGGTCGTCTTGTTGTAGAAAGTGAAATCGACGCCCACACGTTCGCCGAGCAGTCCCAGATCAAAGCCGAGCTCCAGCTCTTCACCGCGCTCCGGCTTGAGATCCGGATTGCCAAATGCCGCGGTGCGGATAGCCGAGCCTGTGGTGGTCCCGAGCGTCACGCGATCTACGGTGTACGTTTGCGGCGCAGAGTAGGCCGACGGTGCACGACCGGCCTGTCCCCATGCTGAGCGAAGCTTGAGCGAGCTGATTCGGGCGGACTCTAGAAATCCTTTCGCGGCAGGCTCATCCGAGACTACATAGGACAGCGAAAACTTCGGGTAGATGATGATATCGAAGTTTGTGCCGAACGACGAATGATCGTCAGCACGAAGCGCGCCGGTAAGGAAGAGGCGATCGTTCCACGCGAGCTGTTCCTGAAGATAGTAGCCGACAGAATTGTTCTCGCTGAAGCCCTCGCCGCCGGTCGACCGCTGGAGAAGGTTCACGAGTGTTACGTCCACCGCGCCGATGCCGATGCCCGTTGCGCGAATGCTCTGGCTTTCGTCTCCCACAACCTGCGACCCGAACTTGGTCGTCGAGAGCAGGTTGCGCGTAGCGTTCCATAGCATGGTGCCGGCGTAGTCCAGCGTTATCACCTGCCGCTCGGGACTCGACCTGAGGTTGGCGCCGGAGGCGGCGTCGGGATCCTGTGAAACATCGATGTCGCCGGGAAGGAACAGCAACTGCGCCTGACTACGGGTGTTGTCGAACCCGACGGTCATCCGGTTCTGGAACCAGTTGAACGGGTTGTAATTGAATGTGCCGCCCAGGGTAAACCGGTCGCTTTCGTTGAAATTCCGGTAGCGATTGGCTGCGACAGGCGAGATGGTCCGCCATCCCTCGTTCAGCGGGCCGAGGAACGACGCGCGCCCCGGCAGGCCGCGTCGCGCGCTGAGAAGAAGGCCGTTCGCCGACTCGTCTTGAATGGGAAGCCGCAGCCGCCCTTCCTGCCAGTTGAGATTGATCGAGATGTCGGACTTGGGGCCCGGATTGAATCCAAAGTTCGTGCGAATCGACGTGCGGCTGTTGTCGCTGTTCCTGAAAACGCCCTGTTCCGTGTCCCTGTCTCCCGCGACATAGAACGAGAACCGGTCGCCGCCGCCACGCATGCTCATCGAAAGACGGGCGAGATCCCCCGTGCGGAGAGCACGATCGTCTCTGCGCAGTGGATTATCGGTGATGACCGCGTTGAGTGGAACTGCCTGACCGTTCGCGTCAGTCAGACATCCTGGCCACACCGGCGTTCCGTCCGACACGAAGACCTGAGCCCTCTTTGCCGCGTCGCAGGTGGTGTAATTGTCTTCGGGAATCAATTGATAATCATTGTTGCCCCGCTCACCGCGGAACGTCCACCGCATTGCCTGCTGGCCCCGGGTGCCCTTCTTGGTAATGATCTGAATGACGCCGTTTGCCGCCTCTGCACCGTACAATGTTGCGGCCGCCGGACCTTTGATAACCTCGATGGACTCGATGTCGTTCGGATTCAGGTTGTTGAGCGCCGAAGTAGCCTGCGACGATTGCGCCAGACCGGCCGTTCCACCGCCCGTTGCCGAAAAGCTGCCCAGGTCGCCGATGTTATACCGAATGCCATCGATGTAGACCACTGGGGCATATCCGCTAAGCGAGCTCGCGCCACGGATGCGGATTTCGCCGGCGGTTCCGGGTGCACCCGACCCAGGGAGAATCGTGACCCCTGGCGTCTTGGACTGGAGGACCTCAGTCACGTTGAGGATCGATGTCTTCGCCGTGAGCTCGGCCACGTCAAGCGTGGTAATCGAGTTGCCCAGGGTCTTCCGCTCGACGGACCCGCCAGTGCCGGTCACGACGATCTGCTCGAGCTGTGTCGCGGAAAGCGGAAGCGAGAAGTCGA
>JACDBQ010000576.1 GCA_013694845.1 Acidobacteriota bacterium | reverse complement strand
GCGCCCTCGTGGCCGAGCACGGTCGGCGCGTAGCCCGACGGATCGACGCCGGACGCCGTGTAGAGATCGGTGTGACAGACGCCGCAGGCCACGAGGCGCACCAGCACCTCGTGGCCCTTGGGCTCGTCGAGCTCGACTTCCTGTACGACGAGCGGCTCGCCGAACTCCTCCAGTACCGCTGCGCGCATCTTCATGCGACAAGTATCGTCGCCGAAGGCGGTGCGCGAGGCACGACACGATCGCCTGGCAGGCGGAACCACTACCCGCGGGCGCCCTCCATCTGCGGCTCGTGCTGGAACTTCGGCAGCCAGTGCAGGCGCTTCGGCAGGTACCAGTTCCACTCGCCGAGCAGCTTCATCGTGGCCGGCAAGGGCGACTGGTGGACGAGAGGCTCGCCAGCGCCACAGATCAAGCAAGGAGTACGGCATGGACGAGTTGCGTGTGCAGGGGTCGATCGACCCCGTCGAAGCCTCCTTCACCAGCAGAACCGCCGCTACGCCCTCGAGCTCAGGCTGAAGGCGAAGCGGAGCGGCAGGTCGTTGGCCAACATGTGGGCGAGCGTCCCCATCGGGCTGGTGTTCTGGGCAAAGGTTCTCCCGCCCCTCGACCGGACCGAACGCCGCGAGCGGCCCCGTGAGGCTCGCCCAGGTGGTCGCCGCCGACGTGCATCAACACGTTCGAGCTCCCGTAGCGGAGACAGCGGCTCAGACGACTTAGAGCCAGAACCACCCAGGCGGCGCTCCCCATCGATGGGGGCGCGGCCATGAGCGCCTTTTTCCCCTGTCTGCTTGAGCCGAGCCAAGAGAAGAAGTCGGGGCTCAGCCAAGAGAAGAGCCAAGAGAAGAACAGCTACTTCAACTACGGGCTTAGCCAAGAGAAGAAGTGTGAACAGCGCCGCTTCGATGTCGCCGCGGTCGAAGACGCCGTTCGGAGGGTGCTTGGCTTCGAGGACGACGGGCATCGCTGTCCACTGCCCGGCCATTACGGCGGCGTCGCCTACCTGGAACTGCGCGCGACGCGCCCCGGCCAGGAGTTCGTCTGCAACTGCCTCGGCACGAGCGCGGAGTGGGACCACGAGAACGTGTGGCGTTCGGACTACGCGCGCTCGCTGTCGAACGCCTACGAGGCCGTCAGGACCGGCCGCGTCATTGAGCGCGGCAGCAAGCTGTCGAAGGGCGAACGGTTCGTGGCGTCGCTGCTGCTGGCGCACGCAGTCGGGCTGCTCGAACCGGTTGACGTCGCGCTGGTGCCGTTGGCGTCCGACGCGCCGGAGATCGAACGTCGGGCATGGGGGCTCTTCGGACTGATCGCGGGTCTACGGCTGGCGTGGATGACGCCTGAGGACGCGCTGCCGATGCCGTTCGCCGGCCGACTGGTCGCCGCCTACCTGGGCGTCGACCGCAACGTGGCGCGGGCCGTGATCAACGCCCTCCGCGAGCAGCACGTGATCGAGGTGGTGGCCAGGTGAGCGAGCGCGGGCCGTACCTGTTCGAACCGGGCACACGGACAGCGGGCGAAACACCGCAGAACGCGCCGACGAGCAACCCGGAGGAACTGAGATGACCAGTGCCAACGGGCAGATGACGGCGACCGTCGAGGTGCTGAAGGCACGAGACGCACGTCAGCCCGCCAGTTCACGGCCGACGTCCCCCAAGTGTTGCTTTTGCCTCAAAGCAGAAAGAGTCGACCACGACGAACGCCGTGCGGAAGGCCGCACGGTTGACAGCGGATACGTCGACCGCTTGAGTCCTCCAATGCGTCCCGATCCGCATCGCGCCTTCGTGTTGCTCGTCGCCTCGGCTTGCATGCTGATCGCGGCGACCGGCTGCGGGTCCGACTCCGAGTCCGACGCGCCCGAGGCGAATCCGAATCCGCGGTCCGCTGTCGCCGCTCGCGTCGTCCACGGCGACCGCTTCTTCGGGTTCCCGGCCATATCCGGGCTGGCCGTCCGGACAGATCCCGGCGAGCTGAGCGCAGACCTTCCGGGCTTCTACGCCGACCCCGAGAAGGCGGTCGCTGACCTGCGCCGCGATGGCTTCGTCGCCGGTGTCGGCAGGACCTTCAAGTCCGAGGACGGCCCGGACGCCGCCAGCCACGTCGTCGTCCAGATGCGCGATGCCCAGGGGGCAACGGCCGAGTTCGAGCGCCAGATCGACTCGTTGCTGCACCTGCCGTGCCCGCCTGGCCTCGAGTGTGAGCAGGAGACTGAGCGCTTCGACATTCCGGGCATCCCGGGCGCGGCCGGGGTGAACACGAAGCAGACCATCAAGAACCAGTCGGGCAGCTTGCACCCCGACGTGCTCCGCGCTGACGTGATCGTGTTCTTCCACGACGCGTTCGTCGAGCAGGTCTTCTTGGGCACCGAGCGGCCGAACAAGCACCGCGCCGCGCTGATCAGGGCTGCTCAGGAGCTCTATCAACAGGGGACCTAGCGAAGAGAGCCGACCCTGGTCGTGATGCTGCTCTCGCCTGGTGGCAGCACTCCGCACGTCCGTCGCGGCTCCCGTGATCGTGCTCGACGGGCTGCGCTGAAGGAGGTCAAGGCATGAATTTCACCTGTGAGATCTGTGCGAAGTGGGGCCCGTGGCCTGAGCGGCGATGCCCGGAGCATCCGCCCCGGTCAAGTCGTGAATCGGCCAATAATCGCGCTACGCGGACCTCGAGGGCCGCCACATGCTGCTCGAGTTCGATCAGCGCATCGACCACCTGGGTGTCAGCGTGTCCTACGAGGACGAGGCCAAGGGCGATCGCATCACCACGCCGTTCATGCACTTGACGCCCGCTCAGGCCGTCGACATGGCGGAGGCGATTATCGGGCGCTGGGGTGGCTCAGACGACTCCCTCTACTGACCGGGATTGCCAGATCTGTGAATCGGCCAATAATCGCGCTAGGGGGGATCTGGCCACGTCGGGCACCTGGGATCGCTTTAGTCCCCGACTGCCTGTCTGTAAACAGGACGACGAACAGGAACAGCGGCAGCCAGGGCGTGATGCCCCCGACCGATGTGAACCCGAGCGCCTTCTCGCCGTGGCCGTCCTGGAAGACCAGCGTCAGCACGCCGTAGGCCGAGCCGACCGAAAGCAGATTGAGGATGATCGCCTTGATCGGCACCACGATCGAGCGGAACGTGACGAGCAGCAGGATGCAGGCCATCGCGAGCACGAAGCCGAACACGACCGGCAGGTGCGACTTCATCGTGTCGATGAAGTCCTTCGACCACGCCGTCATGCCGCCGACCGCGACCTCCGCATTCTGCAGCTTGCCGACGGTCGCCGGCACGACGTCGTCGCGCAGCACCTCCAGCGAGCGCTCGGAGGCCGCGTCGGTGCCCTTCCCCTTGATCGACAGCGTCACCATCGCGACGGTCTTGTCGGGGTTGACGGTCACGCTGGACGGCTCCGAGAGCCCGCCGGTCGCGATCGCCTTGTCGTGGAGCTGCTTGATCGCGGTCTGGACCTCGGGCGCGGTGACGTCCTTCGCCTTGACGACGACGCTGGCCGGCGCCTTGACGACGACGCTGGCCGGCAGGCTGCCGCCCGGGAACGCGGCGTCGATGCGGTCGAGCGTCTGGACGATCGGCTGGCTGCGCGAGAGGCCTCCATGCCGGCCTCCTTGAACTGCATGCCCAGGGCCGGGATCGAGAGCGCAACGAGCAGGCCGCCCGCGAGCAGCACCGAGACGACCGGGCGGGCAAACGCGGGTCAGGATCGCATTCCACACACACGACTCGCCCTTGCTCGTGCCGCCCGCTTGGCGATGTAGGGGACGCGGCCCTTCTCGAGCCAGGACGACGAAGAGGATCCAGCCGAGAATGGCGGTCTTGCGGTGGGTTGCGCTCCATCGACCGGCGCGCGCCGCGAGGTTGCGGGGTTGCATGTGGGGAAGCTCCTCCGAGAGGGTGACGGGACTGCTGGGGACAGTCCGCAGACTTCCAGCGATCCCGACCCGCGCCCATGAGGGCTACCCTGCGTCCCCCCCGGGGGGAGTGGTGCGACCTGCGGTGCGGCCAACCGCCCGATGGGGGGCGGTTGGCCACGCATCTGGGTCCTTAGAGGACGAAGATGATCAGCAGGATGACGATGATGATCAGTGTGCCGAT
>JACDBQ010000568.1 GCA_013694845.1 Acidobacteriota bacterium | reverse complement strand
CGTACCGAAAGCCCGCCTTCCGCATCAGTGGCGCGAGGTCGCCGCCATGGTTCGCGATCGATGAGGTCATGGCCTGGACGATGTAATGCACGTCGTTCAGTCCGGCCTTGACGATCGCCCGGCAGAGCGCCTCGAACCTGCCGACGTTGAGCGTGATGTTGTCGTCGACGAGGAAGATCGCGCGCGCGCCGCGGCCCCGCGCGTCCGCGATATCAGCGAGTACCCGCGTGAAATCGAAGGTGTGGAAATTCCGCCCTCGCATCTCGACGATCGAGCAGAAGCTGCAGTCATACGTGCAGCCGCGCGACGTTTCGACAATGTCGATCGGCCGTCCGAGGAAGGTGTACCCCTCGAGCACGCGAGCGCCACGATCCGGCAGCTCCAGTCCGCCGTCTTCGAGGCGGGTGACCGGACGGCTCGCCGTATGGCGGAACCCCGGCGCCCCGGCGGTTCTGAACGACAGGCCGGGAATCGCGCTCACGTCAGCGCCTCGCGCGAGCGTGTCGAGGAGCGCGCGAAACGTAAATTCCCCTTCTCCCCGCACGAGGTAGTCGACGCCGCTGTCCGGGAGCTCGTACGCCTCCGGCGCCAGGCTGGGATCGTAGCCGCCGGCAACGACCACGACGTCCTTCTTGATCGCCCGTAGCAGACCCACCAGCCTGAACGCGGTGCGGCGTTGAAACGTCATGATCGACAGCCCGACGACGTCGGGATCGTGTTCGCGCATCAACCGGTCGACCGTGGGACCTACCCGGTTCTGCACGAGGATGAGGTCGGCAATCTTAACCTGATGGCCCGGACCGGCGTTGCCGGCGAGAGACGCGAGCGCGCCATTGGGCATGCGCATGGTGAGCGGCGGCGTGTGCTCGAACGAGTCTGGCATCGACAGCAGCAGGACTCTCATGGCGCCCTCCGATGGGCTTAGCCTATGCCATAACGCCGGTCATGAACACAGGACCCGGTGATGCGTCAAGCGCCTCTGCGCGCCGTTCGTTCCCGAGCATCCAGGACGATCACCGGTTCGGGCGTCCCCTTCCAGGTAAAACGATAGGTCCGGTCGCGCCGCACGTTACCGACAATCGTCGGCCTGAAGCAGGCCACACAGGTCCCGGTGTCATGCCGGACACTCGGGTACACGACGCCGAGCGAATCCGCGTCGAGGAGGCCTTCGGCGAGCGCCTGCGACTCGAGGTAGCTGGTGGGATCGAGACAGCCGCGAAAGCCGCGCCCGCGGCGAAGGTCGTGGAAGCTCGCGCTGAAATCGGCGAGGTAGTCATCGTAAGTGACCGTCTCGTCGAACCGCCCGATCTCGGCGAGCTGCACGGACTTGTGAAATGCGACCTCCGCCTGTGACGTGAGGAGGTCGAACGCCGCATACCATGCGCCCCGGTGCGGCCCGCTGAAGCGGCTGCCGAGCGGATGGGCGTGGGCGAACGCCGCGTTGACGACCGTGGCGTACGGCACCCCGAACACCAGCTCCTCGAGGCCGAGGTCCGGGAGGCGCTGATGTTCGGCCAGCAGGCGGTCGTTCGTGGCCGCGTCGAGCTCGAAGATCGCCCGCAAGTGCTCGTCGTCATCGGCAATCGCCGAGAGCACGCTGTCGCCGCCCGGTGTGTGCTTCGACGGAACCAGCCGGTGCGTATCGACCTGTCGGACGAGGGTGAGCGGCGGACGCGCCATCAGCCGGCGCGGCGGGCGTCGAGCAGGCGCCGCACGGTCTGCATCGCCGGCAGCCCGCCGCGGGTGATGTAGACCAGCGGCGTCCGGCCGGCGAAAATCGGATTCTGATTCGGCAGTTGCATCCACTGGTCGGCAAGACTCTTCGAATGCAGGATCTGAAGCGCCTTGAAGATGCCGATCAGGTAGGAGATCCGCGTGAGCCGATCGGCCTCGACCACGCGATCCGGTTCGCGCTTCATCTCGTAGAAGGGCCCATTGGTGACGCCGCCGAGCAGGGCGCGGGCATCTTCGTCGCGCACCTGCCAGCGGGTCATGATATTGAAGAACGCCTTCAGCGCCGGCGCCGAGAGCCGTTCACGTTCGGCGCGCGCGCCGAGGTCCGGCGGTGCCTCGGGGTGGTAGCGGGTCGACGGATATCGCACGGCGCGGGCCACATCAACTCCTGATCAGGAGTCTATGTCATCCTGACTACCGCCGTCAAGCCAGGCCCGGATCGACCGGAAACTTTCCCTGTTCCTGATCCGTCCAATGCTCCGGTAGTATCACCCACAATGTGGTTTAAAGCTAAATCCGCGGCGCTCGGCGACTTCGAACAGCTCGTGCTCCTCGGCGTCCTCCGGCTGCAGGAAGGCGCCTATGGCGCGGCCATCCGGCAGGAGATCCACGTTCGCTCCGGCCGCGACGTCTCGATCAACGCGGTCTACACGACGCTCGACCGCCTCGAGACCAAGGGGTTGCTGCACTCGTGGGTCGGCGAGCCCACTGCGCAGCGGGGCGGGCGCCGCCGCAAGTTCTACGCGCTGCGGCCTGCGGGCATCGCCGCGATGCGCCAGGCGTATCAGGCGTTCCGATCCATGGCGGATGGATTGGAAGGACGGCTGGGCGCGAAATGATCCCGGCGCCCCCGTCGTTGCCCGCGCGCCTCCTCGCGTGGCGCCTGTCGCCCGAGTGGCGCGACTACGTACTCGGCGACCTCGAGGAAGAATTTCGCGTGCGGGCCGCGGCGTCGCCGCGCGCGGCCCGGCGGTGGTACTGGCGCCAGGCGCTTCGCTGCCTCGCCGCGCCGCCGAGACCCGCCGCCGCAACCCTCCAGACCCGGAAACGAGACCCGTTCATGCGCACCCTTGCCGCAGACCTGCGATACGCCAGCCGCGTCCTGCTCCGTACCCCGTTTGCCTTCGCCGTGATCGGCGTGCTGGCGCTGGGCATCGGCGCCAACACGGCCATCTTCAGCATCGTCAATGCCGTCCTGCTGCGTCCACTCCCGTTTGAGGAGCCGGAGCGGCTCGTCCGCCTGTTTCACGTGCCGCCACAGGACGCGTTTCCGGGCATGCCGACATTCTCGGTGTCGCCGGCGAACTTCTATGACTGGAAGCGCAGCGCTCGACTGTTCGACGAGATGGCCATCTATCGCTTCCGCGCTTTCGTGCTGACCGGGGGATCGGGTGCTGCCGAGGTGGTGGCTGGCGCCGTCGGTGCCGGCTTTTTTGACGTCATCCAGGCGCGGCCCTCGCTCGGACGCGTTTTTCTGCCCGAGGAAGACTCGCCGGGACGCAGCCGTGTCGTCGTGCTGAGCGACGGATTCTGGAGGACGCACTTCGGCGCCGCCAATGATGTCGTCGGCCGTGCGCTCAGGCTCGACGGCGAGGCGTATACGGTCGTCGGCGTGATGCCGGCAAGATTCTCGGTCGCTGCCTGGGGGGTCCCCGGCACCCAGCTGTGGGTGCCACTTGCCTATACCGACGCGCAACGGGGGGTCCGCGAGAACCACAATGCCCAGGTCGTCGCACGACTGCGTACCGGCGTAACGCCCACGCAGGCCCGGGCCGAAATGGAGCAGATCTCGAAGCGG
>JACDBQ010000505.1 GCA_013694845.1 Acidobacteriota bacterium | reverse complement strand
CGGATTCAATATCGACATTCGAGCCTTGAATGCTTGCACGAATTTCCGATACCTTCCGAATGTCGCAGTATAAGGAGCAGACTACCATGTTCAATCCGAAAATGCCCCCTCCGCTTGCTTCCTGGGGAGCGCAAACCTCCGCCCCGCCCACCGCGGTCGATGCGTTCGCAATGCTGGAAGCAGATGCCAACCTCACCCCGACACAGCGCCGTGATCGCCTCAGCGCCCTCACAGCCGTGGTGCGGATCTGCCGGCCGGTGGACGACGGCAACCCCTTGCCGGCGGACATCCGGCGCGATGCCCATCTCGTGCCGATGACCTGTGCCTTCCTCCGGGAGCGGCTGTATCGCCGGCCCCCGAAGGCCTTCGGCTTCCGTGACAAAAGGACGTTCGAGAACGTCGTCAGCCAACTGCGCCAGATCCTGTGCGATCTCGGGCAGCACGCGCCCAGGCTTCCCTTCGCCAGGGAGTTGTCACCCGGGTGGCAGGCCTTGCACGCTCGACTCACCTCCGATCGTCAGCTTGGTTTGACCGCCTTCATGGCCTGGTGCAGCGTTCAGGCCATTGCGCCGGAGGCGGTCGGGCCGGACACGCTGGATGCCTTCGAGACATGGCTGGTCGAACGCACCCTCGAACGCCAACCCTATAAACGTGCCCGGCGGACCGCCTCGACCTGGAACTGGGCCAGCAAGAATGGGCTGGGTTGGCCCTCTGTCCGGCTGACCCGGCCGAACATGAGCGACCACTACGCTCTGCCGTGGGAAGCCTATCCGGCCAGCCTGCAAGCCGATGCACAGAGCTTCATCGACCTGCTCGCCAAAGCCAACGACGACGATCCCTTGGAGGCGGCGTTCGATGAGGCCGGCCCTGGCCGCACCGGACGCAGCCTGCGCTATGCGCTGCGGCCACGCACCCTGCAAACCCGGCGCGACTGCCTCAAGGTGGCCGCGGCCGCTCTGGTCGCCTCCGGCATTCCTCCGGAAAGCCTGACCTCGTTGCGCGATCTGGTCGATCCGGTTGCCCGTGCGCAAACCATCATCGCCTTTCACCGGCGGCGCACCTGGGAGCGGCTGGTGGCCCGCAGCGGCGGTGACGAGGAAGCGCAGATCCGGCTGCAGGACGTCGCCTCCAGCAACCTGTTCAACATCGCCGAGACGCTGCGACAGGTCGCGCGCTACCACTGTGACCTGCCTGCGCCCCAGGTGGCGCGGATCGCCGGCTGGGCTCGGGCTGTCACCCTTCGCCGGCAGCTCAGCATGTCCGAGAAGAACAGTCAGCGCTTGTCTGCGCTGGTGCAGCCGCGCAACTACGCCTTGTTGCTCCATCTCCCGGCAAAACTGATGCAGGAGGCGGTCAGGCTTGCCGAAACGCCCCGGACATTGTCTTCGCTCCGGGAACCGGGAAGCGTGGCCAAGCGCAACCAACACACCGAGGCTCCCGCGCGGCTGGTCATGCATGCCGTCGCATTGGAGATCCTGACCGTCTGTCCGGTACGCCGGAGCAACCTGGCCAAGCTGCGGCTGGATCAACATCTGCTGCGCACACGGCCCGGCGCACCGATCCACGAGATCTACGTCCCCAGCGATGAAGTGAAAAACAGCGAACCCGTCGCGGTGCCGATCTCACCCGAGACGGCGCAGGTCATCGAAACCTACCTCCGCGACTACCGGCCGCGTCTGGCCCAACCGGGCAACCCGTTCCTGTTTCCAGGGAGCGGGCAGCAAGCGCGTCGGGCGCAGGACCTCTCGGTCGCACTCAAGCAGATCGTCGGGCAGGAGTTGGGCGTCGAGTTCAACCTGCAACTGATGCGGCACTTCGCCGTGCATCACTTCCTGAGAGCCTTTCCCGGACACTACGAGATCGTCCGCCAGTTGCTCGGGCACCGCTCGGTGGCAACCACGCGGGCCTTCTATGCTGGGCTGGAGGCGCGCTTCGCCGCGCGGAAGCTGGATGATTTGGTGCGTGACGCCCGGCGGGACACGAGGCTCTCCACGGCCGGCTCGGTCACGATCCGCCGTAAGCCCGGCAAAAAGCGGCCCGGCACGACCCCGCCCGACGGGAATGGTCCTGACGGGGAGGGATCCTGAGATGGACATGTCTCCAGCCCCGGACCGCCTTGTGTGGCCCGTCGCTGCCTGGCCGGAGATCGACCAGCGCCTTTGGCGGTCCGGGCTGGACCCGGGTGACGGGCTCGATCCGACCTACGCTGCAGACCTCGCCCAGAGCACCATCACCAATGCCAGGAAGGGCTATGGACGCTGGCTGGCGGTGCTGGCGGCTGCGGGGGAGCTTGACCCCGCGGTGCCGCCCGCCACCCGGGTCACCCTCGCACGCGCCAAGCTTTATGCCAAAGCTCTTCGGGCGCACGGCAACTCCAACAACTCCATCCATGCGCGCTTCTGGGGACTGAGATCCGCATTGCGTGTCTTGCAGCCTGACGAGGATTTCGGCTGGCTGACGGGCTGGCTCGGTCGGCTGCCGATCACGTTGCGGGATGTGGAGGCGTTTGACAGCAGAGTGCTCGCGGCCTGGGGGCACCAGCTGATGCAGAGCGCGCTCGCGCACCCGCGGCCAATGGTGCGCCAGACCCGCTATCGCAACGGGCTGATGATCGCGATCCTGGCCGCGCGCGCGCCGCGATTGCGAGCGCTCGCCGCCATGCGCCTAGGGCGGCAGGTGACCCGGGGTGCCGACGGCGGCTGGCTGCTATCGTTCAAGCCGCAGGACGTGAAGACTGAGCGCCCGGTGGAATACGACGCGCCGGAGAGCCTCCTCGCCAGCATCGATCGCTACGTGGCCATTGAGCGCCAGGAATTGCTTCAAGGGCGTCAGCACGACTGGCTCTGGGTCAACCGCAACGGCGAAAAGCTGGGCATCAGGGGGATCGAGGGTGTGATCCGGCGGGGATCGGGGGAGCAATTCGGCAGGATATTCGGGCCGCATCGATTCCGTCATTCGCTGGCGACAACCGCCGCCTATGCGGACCCGTCCAATCCCGGCCTTGCCGCCAGCGTGCTGGCCATCTCGGAGGAGGTGAACGCAGCCCATTACAACCAGGCCCGTAAGGACGACGCAATGCGCCGCTTTCAAACCCACATCCAGAACGAGCGTGCACGCACAGCGCGACGTGTGAGGTGATGCGAATCCAGCTTAGGTCATGTCTGCGCCGGAAGATAGCTCCAGGGCCTTTTTGCCCTGTCGGCGGAGCGGAAACGTTCGATCTCGTCCGCTCGCGACAGGGTGAGATCGATCTCGTCGACGCCCTTGAGGAGCATCTCGCGCAGCAGCTTCGGCGCCCGGAACGCAAACGCCTGCCCGCCCGGAAGCGAGACCTTCTGGCCTTCGAGATCAACCGTCACCTCGGTGTGGCCCTGGCTCTCCTCGACTGCAGCCGCGATCTGCCGGACGACCTCGATCGGAAGCTCGACCGGCAAGATGC
>JACDBQ010000483.1 GCA_013694845.1 Acidobacteriota bacterium | reverse complement strand
TTCCTCGATCAGGTGCTGACCGAGGAGGTCACCGCGAAGACCGCCAAGCACATCACCATGCGCACCAGCCTGGCGCGGTTTCCCTTCGTGAAGGGGCTCGAGTCCTTCGAGTTCAGCTTCAGCCGTCGGTCGACCGCAAGCAGATCCAGGCGCTCAGCACGTGCCGCTTCATCGAGCACGGCGAGAACGTGGTCCTATTGGGGCCACCCGGCGTGGGGAAAACGCACTTGGCCGTCGGCCTCGGCCTCAAGGCGATCGAGCACGGGTATCGGGTGCTCTTCTCCACAGCGAGCGCGATGCTCACGACGTTGGGCAAGGCGCTCGCCGAGGGGCGTCTCGAGGATAAGCTGAAGGTCTACACCGTGCCACGGCTGTTGATCATCGACGAGATCGGTTACCTGCCGATTGACGGCCAGGGCGCCAATCTGTTCTTTCAGCTGATCAGCCGGCGGTACGAACGCGGCCCGATGATTCTCACCAGCAATCAGAGCTTTGGCAGCTGGGGCGACGTGTTCGGCGACCGGGTGATTGCTTCCGCGATCCTCGATCGGGTGCTGCACCACGCGATCACCGTCAACATCAAGGGCGACAGCTACCGCCTGCGCGAGAAGCTGAAAGCCGGACTCGTCAAGTCGAAGCGCTTCACCGAGGAGCGATCGGACCCCGACTCGACCGTATAGGCGGCCGCTGGCGCAACGATCGCAGGCATGGCCAGGGTAGGGATCCCCCCTCGGCCAAGGGAGGTGACCCGACAAACGACGCGGCGATGGAAATGACGCGGCCGCGGACCTCACACACCGAGGTCCACCGCCGCTTGGAAATCTCGCCAAGACCGCGAGATTCCCACATTCCCACACCGATCCACACGGACGATGTGCATTCACTCAGGTGGGGGTGGGGAGATTTCGATGACCACGCCTGGGGAATTTTGATTGACCGTTGACACGCTTTCGTCGAGTTCCCGAAAAAGAGCGGCGTCGAGTGGTTGGTCCTCACCGGCCAGCCTTTCTAGGCGAGGAGACTCGATCGTTTCAAGGCCGACACGGCTGCTCCATGGCTGCGTGTTGAGCGTTTCAAACAGCCGCGTCAACTGCTCAACTCCCTCAGGATTCTGCGCGAGCCACTCCCTTGTGATGTCCCCAACCCGAGACGTCAAGTCATACACATCGACGTCGGAAGGAATGTTGAACCAGGTTCGGTACCTCTCAGCCCGTTTGTTGTAAAACGGCGCACGTTCAAGATTCAGGAATCCGAACACCTCTACGACCGGCGCGTGTTCGGAGCGATCTTGAAACTCATCATCGGGATCGTCTCGTCCGAGTGTTAAGAATCCGGTGTTCAGTGGTGTCATCCCGCCGGCCCACTGAGTGGCCAGGCCAAGGATGCGTTCGGCCGGCGTGTTCTGAAGGACGGGAGCAAACGCCATGGCTCCCGCCCGCACGTAGGCGTTGGTCGTCGTCCATAGGTTTGCGTAAGCATAAAAGAACGCTTGTCGTTCGAGCAGCTCGGGCTCGGAGGCCGCACCCAAATAGCCGAACCATGGGAGCCGTCGTATGAAGGCATGCTCCCAGTCATCGGCCGACGCAACACCATCGAAGAACGTGGCGACGTCGTCAGCCGCAGTGGCCTTCAACTTAGGCCAGACGACTCGGAGCTGAGCCCACGATCCGAGCGGAGCAAGATTGCGGGCGTGGTTCGCCAGGGCATCGGAGATGGTCGCAATACCGCCCGTCTGGTCATAATCCATCCCCTTGTACGTAACGATGCCATCAGCACGCGCGCGATCCAGATGTTCCAGCACTCGCCTCGCCATGTTCCGCACCGCTGATGCGGGTGCAAACCGTCCGGTCCAGCGGTCTGCTAGATACGCCACCCCGAGACGCCGCTCAGGACGCCGCCCATATTCCTCGCGCGGGTCGAAGGAGATCTGGTGCGCGGCGGCCATCTCTAAGCCACCGCGAATGCACTTCAGAAGGCCGACGTTGTGGGCAACCGCCTGGCGCGCAGGTTCACTTCGCTCGTACAAGTCCAATAGAGAGCTGAGATCAACGCGATTCTCGAATGACGGCATGCAGAACTCCCCTCGACCCCGGTGGCTTGGCATTCTGTAATAATTTCAGACCGCCCGCCAAGCGCAGCTGAGTGGACAGCTGACCTGCGTGGACCTTCGATTCGAGGATTTCAGCGCTAAACCATCTCGCGGGTCGGGTCGTCCCGCCCGGATCGCGCGCGGGAGGGGTCGACCGAGAGAGCTGTGTGCATACCGCGACTTGCGCGAGGCTCAACTAGGCAGGGCGTTGGTCAGTCACGCTAGCCCTCCTCATACAAGTCGAAGATGTTGCAAGTCGAAGACGTTGCGGTCGAGGGCGGCAGCCAGCCGACGAACTTCATCAGCCCGCGGCTGCAGGCCGTGTTTGAAGAAGTGAATTTGCGGCGGAAGTAGATGCCGGTGAGCTTTGCGAACGGACGCCGCGTCGGGCGTTGCTCGCGACGTAACGTCTGGAGACGTTCAGAGGGGACTTTCGGACAGGCGACGGGGGATATCACCCCTCAAGGCGCGCCCCAGCGCTGAGTTGAGCTAGCCCCGGCTCTGACTGAGACGGTTGTTTATTGCCAAACCGGTCTCAGCGGTGAGACTTAGACCGGCTCGCCCCGTTCAAGGCCAGCCCTCTGCTCTCGTAAACAGGAAGCGATGCATCGTCAGGTCCAGTTCGCCCCCCATAGGCTACGAGCCAAGCAGAGGAAGCGAGGGCTGCAATTCATGAGCGCGCTATGCCAAGTGCCGAACAGTCCAGAGGACCCGCGCACGCTAACATTTACGTTGGTCCACGGCACGTTCGCACCACAAGCGCAGTGGGCGAGGGCCGAAGACAGTCTGCTTCGACGAACCTTGAGAGAATCGTTACCGGGTTTTAAAGTTGTATTTAGGACCTTCACGTGGAGCGGTGCCAACACGCACCTAGACCGCCGGCGAGCTGGTAGCGATTTGGCAGACGACCTTAAAGCTGCATTCAGGGAACAACCCGACGCCCGGCACTTCGTCATCGCGCACAGTCACGGAGGTAATGCCTGCCTGTACGCACTCGAAGATCCCGAGGTCAAACGC
>JACDBQ010000479.1 GCA_013694845.1 Acidobacteriota bacterium | reverse complement strand
GTACCGGATTGCTCGCAGTACAGCACGGGCCCCGCGGCGGGTCCGTCCGTCGGCACGCCTTCGTACTTCTGCCGCTCCTGACCGGCGGCACACGACACGATCCGCTCCCCTGGCGCCAGCAGGTCTGGCTTCGCGCGACCGTCGCCGGTGGGACCGCGGGAGGAGAAGTATGAGACGCCGTAGCGGTGGGGCATCTCCTTGTGCGTCGAGCCGACCGTGATCGCCAGATCCGCGTTGCCCGGGTCCGTGATCGACATCTCGCTGTACCGCGACACCGCGGTGTCATTGCCGGTCAGGAACGCCGCGTAGCCACCGTTGCCGGCGGAGACGACGACGACGACGCCGCTCTTGACGAGGCGGTTCACTTCGACGCAGAGCGGACTTTCACCGCAGGCGAACCATCGCGGATCGAACTCGTAGCCGAGGCTCATGTTGACGCCGTGAACGTGCAAACGCTTTCCGTTCTGATTCCATTGTTGAATGCGGTCGATGGCCAGCAACAGCCAGCTGACCTTTCCCTGGCCCGCTGTCTGCTTCACCGCCCCGTCGCTGCCCCGGTCGGCGATCACCTTCAGGCTCACCACCGAGCACTTCGGCGCGACTCCCGAGATTTCGATCAGCGTCTCGCGACGACGCAGCGGCTCGTCCCGGTTGTTTTCATTTCGCATCTCTGCGCCGACAACCGGCTCGCCGTCCGGACTCTGCGCCTTCCAGTAGCCTGCGATGATGCCGGCCACATGCGTTCCGTGGCCGAAGCTGTCGCGCAGCGGAAACCCGGGGTCGTCGGCTCCGGCGCTCCGACCGTCAGGCGTGAAGTCCCAATGGCGGACGGGATCACGTACATCGAGCGTGTCGATGCGTCCGAACGGGCTGCTGTCGCGCTTGAAGTGCGGATGATCGCCCTGAACGCCCGAATCAAGGACGGCCCAGACGATGCCGGTGCCGTGGGCCTGAAACGCCCGTTGCGCGGCATCCGCCTTCACCGTGGTGAGGGATCGCGTCAGCGATAAATGAACGTCGTTGTCCTCCCAGATCCGATAGATGACGGCGGCGCCGCGAACGTTTTCACCGCCTTCAATCGCCGTCTCGAGCTGCTGGTGGGTTTCATCGGCCAGCTGAAGAAGCCGCGCACCGCTCAGGCACGCAAACACGTAGTTCGACACCACGGCAAAGGGAACCTTCCAATCGTCCGCCCGCGCCGCGACAATTTTCAGCGCGGCATCGATCCCTCCTTTGTAGAACTCGTTCAGCGAGATGATCACGTCGAAGGATTCGCTGCGATTGTTTTGGACTTTCGACAACAGCGGCTCGGTGAGCACCGACCGCAGCATGTTGGTCCGCAGATCGTCACGTCGCAGACGTTCGTCGTCCCGGGTCGCCTGCGCCTGCCCAGTCACAGCCGCCCGCCGCGTCTGTTCTTGAGGGGGCGTCAACTGGTCGGGCGGAGGCGCGCTCGGTAGCGCGTCAAGACTCCTGGTACTCTGCCCGGTGGTCTTCTTACGCCGTCCGGGCGCTTTGGTTTTGGCCATAGGTCACCATCCGCGCTATCGCCGGCACGACCGGCTGAGAACATTCCTGGACGATCGGCAGCTCCGGCGCGTGAGACTACCCGTAATTCAGAGAACGATCAAGGAGGAAGAACCGACAACGCGGTCGAGCGCGGTCCGTGGCGGGGCGTGCGGTGCACACGCGTGCTCCAGTTGGGAGCGCGGTGAAAGCTGTTCAGGTCAGGGCGGCGTCATACAGCTTCTGCATTCTGCCCGCGAGCTCGGTGGACGCTCTCGCTTCCAACCCGTAGGTCGATAACCAGAGAGCCGGCCTGGCGCGCTCCTTGTTTCCTTCCATCTCGACGAAGATCATTGCGCTGTTCAGGTTGTCGACGCAGGCCAAGCTGCACCCCCGGGTTGAGCGCGACGATTGAACCTTCCAGCGTGTCGCCTTCAGCGGTGCGGACCGCGAAGCGTCCCGCGCGCTCGGGCAGAGCAGCGAAACCCAGCGCGCGCACGAGGCGCCCGTACGCCTCCCTCTTCGGAAGCTCCGTCTGGCTGCGCGCCGACGTCAGCGCACGTGACTCGCCGCGGTGCCGCTCGAGGTAGGTCTGCAGATGGGCCATGAAATGCTACGGTGGTCGCGCTGCCCGGCGCCCTCAGCGACTCCAGGACCTTCCCGCGGACCGGATGGATCAGCGCGGCCGCGCTCTCGCGTCGGCTCACGACCGCGACGCCCCCCGCCGGGTCGCGTGCCCCGACCTCCCGATCCACCGGCCGCACGCGCGCCAATCGCCGCATGCCGGGGAGTCTATCGAATAGAAAAATATATTTGTCAATTAGCGCTGCGCTCATCACTTAGTTTGAGACGCCACGACGGCCCATTGATCGGCGACCCTGGCTTCCAAGTGGGGGGGACGAATCTGCACTTGACACAGCGGTGGCGGGACACGAGAATTCGCCACCGTGCGGATAAAACCGCGTCGACCAACGGCGGATCGCCACATTGGAGATGCACCATGGCTGTGTACGCATTCGACGGAACTGGACAAAAGGACGACCATCCCGACCTCGAGAGCGCCGGCGACACTAACGTTGCTCGCTTCTTCTTTGCCTATCGGCCGAGCGATCTGGACTTGCCGGTGGACGACCGGCACAACCACTATCAGAGGGGGGTGGGCAGTGCCGGACTCTTCAGGAAAGTGTTGGGAGGGATCACTGGGTTCGGCGGACGGACCTTTGTCAGGCGCGCCCTCAACAGACTGAAAGACAACGTCGAGAGCAACGACACGGTCGTCGACGTCGTCGGGTTCAGCCGCGGCGCGGCTCTTGCGCTCGACTTCGTGAACGAGATTGCAAAGGGCGAAGCGAAGCTCCCGGATGGTCGCATTCCGACGGTCAGGTTCCTGGGGCTATGGGACTGTGTGCCGTCGTTCGGGATTCCGATCTCCCCCCTGAACATCGGATGGGATCTCGATCTTCCCGCGAATGTGACCCGTTGCTTCCATGCCATGGCGCTCGACGAGCGTCGAGGGAATTTCCATCTGCATCGACCCAGGGTGCTCGGCGAGGGCGACGGCGGCCGTCTGACTGAAGTGTGGTTCCGAGGTGTGCATTCAGACGTCGGCGGAAATGGCGCGAAGGAAGTTCCCATTCGTGGGCTGGCGAGCATCCCGTTGAACTGGATGTTCGTCAACGCCCAGGCGGCGGGCCTGCAGTTCGATGCCGCACTCGTAGCGGCCAACCAGGGTCTGGCAGACGCGAAGGCGCAGATGCTCGAGAATTTCGATCCCGTCGAAACGCCCTTCCGTCGACTCCGAGACGACGACGTCGTTCACCACACCGTCGCCGCTCGTGACCGTTGCAATAACCCCAAGACGACCTGTGGGCTGGTGTCGGATACCGGAGAGCCGCGAGGTACCTTTGGTGCACCGATCGGGTAGCGCGGTCTAGCGTTCCGTGGCAACTCGAGCCGAACGCCGCCCGCCCGTGGACCACACAAGGAGCATTGGATGGATCTCGTGAGGGTCGGACGCGCAGCCTTCGGATGGCAGTACCGCGGATGGGCGGCACTGGCCGCTACCACCGCCACGCTGTACTTCGTCGCCGTCCTCTTTCCTGCAGCCGCGAAGCGCAGCGGCTCACCCGAGAACCGGATCGTGGATCTACAGCGCGCGTACACGCGCAAGGCATTCATTTCAGTCCTCGAATGCTGGAGCGCGTCCAAGCCAGACGCCGTCGGATTGCTCAAGCGTCACAACCTGGTCGCCCTCGATCTCGTCTTCCCGGCGCTCTACGCGATGTCCTTCGGATTCGGCTACGCATGGCTCCGCGCGCGCCGGGAGCCGACCCCAGCCGACACGGTCCTGTTCCTGGCGCCGTTGGTCGCCGCGTCGTTCGATTACGTCGAGAACGGGATTCATCTAAGTCTCCTGAGCGAAATCGACACCATTGCCGACGTGAGGAGGACCGCCGCTTCAGGCGGCTTCGGTCCCGTGCCGATCGCGGCGGCCTCGGCGGCCGCCCACGCGAAGTACCTGCTGCTGACCGTGAGTGCCGTTGGGATTCTGATCGCGGCGTTCCATCGGCTCCGAGCCCTGCGGTAGGCTCCGCGCACGTCCCCATCTCCGTGGGCCGGCATACTGAACGCATGAACGTCACGCTTGCCGACGGCCTCGTCCTGCTTCAGTCGCGCCTTGCAGCGGCGGAGCAACGGGAGTTGTGGCTCCTGTGCCGGACCCTGTCGGAAGGGGCCGTTCCGATGTACACGCCGACCGTACGCGGCGGCCGGAAGATGAGCGTTGGCATGCTGTGCCTGGGGAAGCACTGGAATGGCCTCACCTACCAGTACGAAGACCGCCGATCCGACTTCGACGGGCTGGCGGTACCGGAAATCCCGCCGCGGCTCGCCAATGTCGCCAGGGCCGCCGCAGAGGACGCGGGCTTCACGATCCAACCGGACCTGTGCATCATGAACTACTACTCAGACAGTTCGAAGATGGGCGTGCACCAGGACAAGGACGAGCGGCCAGAGACGATCGCCGCGGGCATTCCGATCGTGTCGGTGTCGCTCGGCGATGAGGCGCGGTTCGTCGTGGGTGGACTGTCGCGCAGGGATCCGACGTCTCCGGTGATGCTCACGTCCGGCGACGTGGTCGTCATGGGTGGGCCGTCACGCCTGCGCTACCACGGCGTCACCCGGATCCTCCCCGGCACGGCGCCGCACGGAACAGGGCCCGGCCGCTTCAACCTCACGTTTCGCCAGTGGTGAGGTCGAGATCGAGCCGCTAATGAGCGATACGAAGTTGATCCGGTTGCTGGCCACGCGTTCGAT
The DNA here is from genome assembly GCA_013694845.1 of Acidobacteriota bacterium. Classification (GTDB taxonomy): domain Bacteria; phylum Acidobacteriota; class Vicinamibacteria; order Vicinamibacterales; family 2-12-FULL-66-21; genus JACDCA01. Next base: position 10,179 of record JACDBQ010000479.1, on the reverse strand, counting down.
TGTCCCTTACCATATCGGTGTTGGACGCTGACGTGTTGCTCATGTTGAGGGAGGGGAAATGTCGACCGTGGAGGTTCGTTCAGCCAACGTGCAGGATCAGCAAGCCGTCATCGACGTCATCACGCTGGCGTTCGGCACCGACCCCATGGCGCGGTGGGCATATCCGAATCCGGCGACCTATCTTGCCATCATGCCTGAGACCGTGAGGGCGTTTGGCGGCAACGGCTTTGCGCACGGCACCGTTCACCTCGTGGATGGCGGCGCAGCGGCGGCGATGTGGCTGCCGCCCGGCGTTGACCCGGACTCGGAGCGGCTCGCGGCGCTCAGCGAGCAGCATGCACCGCCGGAGCGGCTGGCGGACATGATGCAGGTGTTCGAGCAAATGGGCGGCTACCATCCGTCGGAGCCGTGCTGGTACCTGCCACTCATCGGCGTGGACCCTGCCTGTCAGGGCCTCGGCCACGGATCGGCGCTGCTCCGCTATGCGCTCGAACAGTGCGACCGTGACAAAGCCGCCGCGTATCTCGAATCATCGAACCCGCGCAACGTGCCGTTGTACGAGCGGCACGGCTTCGAAGTCATGGGAGGCATCCAGGCCGGCTCGTCGCCGACGATCGTGCCGATGCTGCGGCGTCCGCGGTAGCAGAGCTGCCTAATCTCCTCGGAGCGCCTGCATCGGATCCACAGACGAGGCCCGATACGCGGGGATGTAACTGGCCAGCATGGCAACCAGCAACATCACGACGGACATGGCGATGAACGTCACCGCATCGAACGCGTTCACCCCGAAGAGCAGGGATTTCAGCACACTGGTGACGCCGAGGGCGACCAGAATTCCGACACCGACGCCAAGCAACGCAACGCGTCCGCCCTGCAGGACGACCATCCGCCGCACGGCCGACCTCTCGGCGCCGAGCGCCATGCGCACCGCGATCTCGCGGGTCCGCTGCGAGACCACGTAGGAAAGAACACCGTAAAGGCCCACCGCACCGAGAACGAGCGCAAGGCCGGACGCGATCGCCAGGATCAGCGTCGTGAACGTCAGCTGTGCGAGTGCGCGATCCGCCAGACCTTCCATCGTGAAGATCCGGTACATCGGTGCTTCCGGCGCGTATTCGCGCAGCAGCGCCCGGATCTCCGGCGCCAGCGACGCCGCTCGTGTCGACTTCACGACGTAGGCCGGAGATCCGACCACCCAGGTCCGCGCCGTCGGCCCGACCATCGGGAGGTAGATCATCGGGTCCGCCGCTTCCTGACGGAAGTTGCGCAGCCGGATGTCGCCGACGACGCCAACGACAGTGTGCCAGGTGCCGGTCGCGGGATCCGAGCCAAAGCGGAAACGCTTGCCGATCGGGTCTTCGTTGGGCCAGAAGCGCTGTGCGGCCGCGCGGCTGACGAGCGCGTTCGACATACCGACGGCATGATCCGGACGCTCGAACAGGCGGCCGCTGACCAGCGGAATGCTCATCGTCTTGAAATAGTCGCCGCCGGTGGTGCTGAAGGGGACGAGCGGCGCGGTTGCGCCGGCAGCGTCCGTCGCTTCGGTGGCGAAGCGGCTCATGCCCGATCCTTCGTCCAGCGGCAGCTCGTTCACGAGACCCACGGACTCGACGCCAGGCATCGCCGCGATCTTCTCCATCAGCCCCTGGTGGAACTGCGCAAAGGTGGGACCGTCGTTCAGCTGGGGGCGCTGCGGAGCGACCTGGAACGTGAAGATGTTATCGGTCTTGTAGCCCAGGTCGACGCGGCTCAGCTCCCAGAAGCTTCGCGCCAGCAGGCCGGCGGCAACGAGCAGGACCAGCGCCGACGCCGTCTGCAGCACCACGAGGGCGTGACGGGCGAGGCGGCCCTGCGGCGAACCGATGCGTCCGGTCTGACGGAGATCGCCGAGCGCCTGAGGTCTGGAAAAACGGATCGCCGGCAGCAGGCCGAATACGCATGCGGCAAGGATCGTGAGACCCGCGGTAAAGAGCACCGATAGCGGACTCAGGGCCACCAAGTCGAGATTGGGAACACCTTCGGGCGCGGCGCTCACCAGCAGTGGAACCCCGAGCGAGGCCACTAGCGCGCCGCCGGCGCCACCCAGCAATGCCAGCAGCAGCGCCTCCGCCATCTGCGAGCGGATCAACCCCGCGCGTCCAGCGCCGAGCGCGCTCCGGACCGCAAGGTCGCGCCGCCGGCTCTCGGATCGCACTATGAAGAGGTTGGCCACGTTCGCGCACGCGATGAGGAAGACGATCCCCACGGTCCCGAGGACGATCCAGAGCGGCCGCGCGACGTCGCCGACCACATCCTCTTCGAGCGAGCGCACGACGGGGTGATGCTGTGCGATGAGCTGAGCGTAGCGGGCCGTGCCGCCGAAGCGCTCCGGGAGGCGCTTCGCAATCGTCGCCAGTTGCGCCGTGACGTCCGGCGTCTTGACGCCGGGCTTGGTGCGGGCAACGAGCTGGAAGCCGAGGCGGCCCGGGGTGATGCGCTTCTCGTCGGCGATCGACGCGCGCATCCAGACGGACGTCCGGCTGTCGGGGAATCGAAACTCCGGGCCCATGACGCCGATCACCGTGCGCTTCGTCCCCGACGCTTCGAAGGACCGGCCGAGGATCGCCGGGTCGGAGGCGAACCACGTCGTCCACAGCGAGTGGCTGATCACCATCACCGGCGCGCGCTGCGCGTCATCCTCTTTGGTGGGCAGGCGGCCGAGCAGCGGCTTGACGCCGAGCGTCGTGAACAGTGACGAGGAGCCGCCCACCATGAAGAGCCGGTCGACGCGGTCGTCAGTGCGCGCAGTCGACTGGACGGCCTGATACATCCCGATGTCCTCGATCAGGTCGGCTTCGTCCCGATACGAGACGAAGAACTCGGGACCGACGGGGAACTCTCCGGGGAGGTCTGATCCCGGCGCCGTCCCCCGGATCGTCACCAGCCGGTCGGCGTTCGGATAGGGCAGCGGATCGATCAGCACCGCGTCCACGACGCTGAAGATCGCCGTATTCGCTCCGATCGCTAGCGCCAGGGTAGCGACCGTCACCAGCGTGAAACCGGGCGCGCGAAGCAGCCGCCGGGCGGCATGGGTGAAGTCTGTCGTCCAGCTCTCGAATAAACCCCGCATCGGTCCTCTCCTGTCCTGGTTCGTTGTGGTGATCGGCGATCGGCCCGTCGCCCGCTCGCGAAGCCGCTCCATGAGAAAGCCGCCCGCGAACGCCAGGGCCTCACGCCAGTACCAACGGCGCGCTCGCGTCGCGCCCTGTTGGTCGGACAGCCGTCGGTAGACCTCGGCGAGATCGTCCGCTATGGGATCGCGCACGTCGGCGGGGAGCGCGAGCGCCAGCAGCCGGCGCGCGAGCTTCGGTGGCGGCGGCAGACCCGTCACCGGTTCTTCTCCAGCCGCGGATCGAGCCCGCGCCACATCTGCTCTACGGTACGCCGCGACTCCCGCAGCGCCTTGACACCCGAGCGGGTGACTTTCACGCACAGCCGCGACTTGCCACCGCGCTCGGCGACCGGGTCGCCCATCCAGGTGTTCACGAGCCCCTTCTGCTCGAGGCGGCGAAGGGCGATGTAGACGGCAACCCGTGAGACGGATCTCGCGGTTCGCTGTTCGATCTCGTCGACGATCGGCACACCGTAGACGTCATCGACACCCGCGGCGGCGAGATGAAGGATGGCGAGCAGTACGAGCTGTTCGAACTCTCCGAGGCTTTCGCGCGGCATGGCGTTAAAAATACTACGCTAACAAAATGGAAAAGTTCCGGCCTTCGGTCGGCTGCGTTCCGTCCCCAGCTTCGCCCCAGGGAACTCCGGGGAGGGGCGGTTCGTATTATGTCAGCGCTGTATGTATTAACGCCCTCCCGTCCCGGATCGGCGTCACTCAATCCCGGAAAGGATCACGATCACCATGCGCGTTTGTCTCTCTCTTCTGGTTGGAATCTGTTCGTTGCAGCCCGGCATCGCCCAGGCGCAGGCCACGGGCAAGCCGCAGACGCCTCCGGCAACCACGACCAAGCCGCAGGCGCCACTCGCGGAACGCAAAGAGATCAAGGTGCCGGCGAAGGTGCTCCAGACCTACGTCGGCGAGTACTCGATGGCGCCTGGCCGTATTCTGACCGTCACCCTGGAGGACGGTTACCTCTGGGGGCAGCCCACCGACCAGGCGAAGCGGCAGATGTTTCCCGAATCGGAAACGGCGTTCTTCCTCAAGGACCTCGATGCCCAGGTCACCTTCCAGAAGGAGAAAGGGAAGGTCGTCGGCATGGTGATGGACCAGGCGGGCCGTCCGCAACGGGAGTTGAAGAAGGTCAAGTAGGCGGGCCTGCACCCACGCACCGTGCTCGTCCTGGACGACGCGGTGCCACCTTGACTACATCCGAACGTCATGCGCCTTGCCGCGATCGTTATCCCGAGCGATCGCAAAGACAGAAGCGTCGGTGTATCCCTCGACGGCCGCGAGTAGCGAGCGTGTCCGTCGGGGATACAGGCGCGGCATCTGCCGGTTCTGGGAACTATTCTGTTTAAAATATAGTATAGGACCAATCATCCGATCGCGGCCTGCGGTCGTGCCCAGGAGCCCGTGTGACCCGACCGTCGAAAGATCCCGCGACGCTGATCCCGCTCAAACACTCGACCTACCGTGTGCTCCTCGCCCTGCCCGACGGCGAATTGCTGCACGGCTACGCGATCATGCAGGCCGTCTCGGAAATGACGGACGGCCGCGAAACGATTCTCCCTGGCACGCTGTACGCCGCACTCGCGCGAATGGTCGACGCAGGGTTGGTCGAAGCCGAAGAGGCACCCGACGACGACAAGAGTGGTGGACCCCGGCGCCGCTACTACCGGCGCACCACTTTCGGTCGGGCCGTGGCCCGCGCCGAATCAGAGCGCCTCCGCGCGCTCTTGGACATCGCGGTAGCGCAAAAGGTCATCTCCGGGGGGAAGAAGTGAGCCTGCGGAGCACCGCGACCCGCATCTTCACCCTGGCGACGCGCGCATTTCCGCAAGGTCCCCGTCACGACTACGCGGCCGAAATAATCGAGGCGTTCGAACGGGAGCTCGCCTCGCAGCTTCAAGAACGGCGCAGATGGCGTGCGCTTGTGTTCGTCGTCGCTGCCTCGCTCGACGCGGTGAAGTCGGGGCTCGGCGAGCGGCGCCGATCCCGCCGGTCCGCTCGCGCCGCCGCCGACGCATACATGGTGGAGATTGGAGGGCGCAACGAGCGCCGAGGGAAAGGGATGCGAATGGGGATGTCATGGCTGGACGTCAAACTCGGTTTCCGGATGCTGATCCGATATCCGGGCCTCACGCTCGCGGCCGGCCTGGCGCTGGCCATCGCGATTGGAATCGGAGCCGGCTGGTACGACCTCACCGGCGATCTGTTCCGTCCGAGGCTGCCACTCCCCGGCGGCGACACGATCGTCGAAGTCGAGATGCGGAACGCCGTAAGCAGTGAGGACGAGCGGAGATTGCTGCACGACTTCCTCACCTGGCGGCAGGAAGTCCGATCGATCGAGGATCTCGGCGCCTACCGGACGCTCGAGCGGAATCTCATTCTCGGTGACGCGCGGCCGGAGCCGGTCACTGCCGCCGAGACCACCGCGTCGGCCTTTCGCCTCGCCAGCGTCCCCCCGGTCCTGGGCCGGCCGTTGCTCGACTCCGACGAACTACCGGGCGCCGCGCCCGTCGTGGTGCTCGGCTACAGCGTATGGCAGCGGCGGTTGGGCGGCCGAACAGACGCGATCGGGCAGACCGTGCAGCTTGGCAGAATCACCGCGACCGTGGTGGGGGTCATGCCGGAGGGCTTCGCCTTCCCGGTGAACCACCGCATGTGGATGCCGCTGCAAACCCCGGCGTCCGGGTACCCGCCGCTCGAAGGCGTGCCGATCCGGGTGTTCGGACGACTCGCACCGGGAGTCACGCAGGCACAGGCCTACGCCGAGGTCACCGCTTTGACCGAGCGCCTGGCGGCTGCCTCGCCCAGGACTCACGAGCATCTCCGTCCGCGCGTCCTGGCGTACGGAGGGGAGTCGCCCGGCGACCGGACCTGGCTCGAGCTCATCATCAAGAACCTGCCGGTTCTCCTGGTCCTTCTGGTCGCATGCGCGAACGTCGGCACGCTGATCTATGCCCGCACAGCCACGCGTGATGCGGAGATCGGCATGCGCTACGCCCTCGGAGCGACTCGTGGGCGCATCGTCGGTCAGCTCTTCGTCGAAGCCCTCGTGCTCGCGTCGGTCGCGGCCGTCGTCGGGCTCGCCGCCGCGAACTGGGCGTTGAAGTGGGGCATGGCCGCGTACTTTTCCGGGCAGAGCGGCGGACTGCCGTTCTGGATGAACCCCGGGCTCAAGTTCACGACAGTGCTCTACGCGACGGGGCTGACAATCACCGGCGCGGCGATCCTCGGGGGCCTTCCCGCGCTCAAGGTCACCGGCGCGCGCGCGCAGGCGCAGCTGAGAAACGCGGGCACGGGCGGGTCGACGCTCAAATTCGGCGCGGTCTGGACGACGGCGATGATTGCCCAGGTGGCGCTGACGGTCATCTGTCTCCCTCCGGCGATGGGCATCTCGCATGAGGCGCTGCGCGATCGGCAGATCAGGGACCGCTTTCCCGCCGAGGAATACCTGACCGTGCGGATGGATCTGGATCGGGAAGCGTCGGCGACACCGTCAGGTGAAGAGTCGGCGACGGCGTTCGCGGCACGGCGCGAGGCAACCTACCGCGAGTTCGAACGGCGTATCGCTCAGGAATCAAACGTCCGGGCGGTCACCTTCGCAGACCGCCTGCCCGGGATGGGTCCGGCCGTGCGAAGAGCCGAGGTCGAGGTGTCGGCTGGGGCGCCACCCGTCTCGATCGCCAACCTGTGGACATCGGCCGTGGGGCCGCGGTTCTTCGAGGCGTTCGAGATTCCGCTGGTGTCCGGCCGCGACTTCCACGATGGCGATCGCACGGCAGACGGACGGACGGTGCTGGTCAACGAAGCGTTCGCCCGACGCTACATGGATGGTGCGAGTCCCGTGGGGCGGCGGGTCCGATATGCCAGCTCGGACCCGGCGGCGCCGGAGCCGTGGTTCGAGATCGTAGGGGTCGTCCGCGATATCGGGATGACCCCGACCGACCTGGGGGAGGCCCCCTACGTGTTCCGCGCGGCGTCGGCCGCGACGACCTACCCACTGGTGATGGGCGTGCGGGTCAACGGCGACCCCGCGACCCTCGCACCGCGCCTGCGCGCCATTGCTGTCAACCTCGATCCCGGGCTGCGGCTGGATGAGGTGCGGTCGCTCGACGAGATCGTCTGGACGGTCGACGTGCCCATGGTGGTCGGCGCCGGTGCGATCGTGGCGGTCGTCTCACTCGGGCTGTTTCTCTCGGCCGCCGGGATCTTCTCGTTGATGTCGGTCAGCGTCGCGCGGCGGACGCGCGAGATCGGGCTACGCGCGGCGCTCGGCGCCAGCCAGCGACGCCTGCTCGCCGGCATTTTTTCCCGTGCCCTCGTGCTCATCGGAAGCGGCATTGCCGCCGGCAATCTCATGCTCCTGCTGATCGTGACATTGAACGATGAGATCGAGCTGGCTGACGTCTGGGACGCACTGCTGATGACGTCGGCAGTGATGTTGACGGTGGGGTTGCTGGCGTGCCTCGAGCCCGCGCGACGTGCGCTGCGTATTCATCCCACTGACGCGCTGAAGCAGGCGTAAGCGTTAGCGCATGCAACTGAGGAAAGCGGTGTGGCTCGGCGGACTAGCCGATCGTGCGCGCAAGCCGGCGCGCGGCTGCATTCAATCTCTCGTCGAAGCTCGAAAACCGGACGTCGTCACGCCCCGGCAGCCCGCGCAGCATCTCGGCGACGAGGTCAACCACCTCGTTCAACTGCAGCCCATGTCACGCTGCTAGGCTGGACGGGCCGACGGCTGCCAAATCTCGAAGGCACCAAGGCCACCAAGAGCACAAAGAACTTCACCAGGTGGCCGTGTCACGCTGCGCCTTGGGCGGGCACGACGACACGACGCCTCGACGGCCACGACGTTTGGCTTCAGGCTATTACGGTTTCACGCTGTCAGGCGGTCAGGCCAGGAGAGCTGAGGCGATCTCGTCCCACTCCTCCTGTAGCGGCGCGTGCGAGTGCGGCCGTCCGGCGCGGCGGTACCAGTAGCCGGCGTTGGCTGCGTCCCCTTCCTTGCGGTGCAGGTAGGCATGGACCCACGCGCCCTCCTGGTGTTCGGCGTCCTGGGCGAGGGCGTGCGCCGCTGCCCAGTCCCCTTTCGCGTCGTGCCAGAGGGCGAGCAGCAGCGGCGGGAGTCCGGGCGGCGGGGTGGGAGCGTTCAGCGAGGCTTTGAATTGGTCGAGTGTGATGTCCATCTCCAGTTGTCACCCACGGTGTTCGAGCAGATGGGCGGATACGGTCGACGCGATCACTTAAGAGTTCGTGCCAGCCTTCGCGCGGCCCCGTTGAGGCGGTCGTCGAAACTCGAGAACTGCACGTCATCGCCCCCTTGCAATTGGCGCAGTATCTCGGCGAACGAGGCAAGATGGATGCTGTCGAAGCCCCGCAGGGAATACCTCTCCGCGAGCTCGCCTGCTTCCCGGCAGAGCGCCTCTGTCGTGGGAACGACGATGTATGTCGGCCAGTCGGTTTCGAAGTCTCGCTTGGCTGCTCTGAATGCCTGAGGGGTCAGCGTCTTGTCTCGGCGGCGTCTGGCAAGCACGGCGCGCGTTTCGGGATAAGCGATGTTCGAGGTCACTGCTACGGTTGCGGCGCTGACCGCTTCCCGGACCTTGTCGCTGCCGGGTTCCGCAACATGGAGCTTCATCAGGCTGCTGGTATCCAGGTAAAGCGTCAACCTCGATCCTCGAGTACGGCGTCGGAGACCGTTGCGCGACCCTGACGCTGCACCGGCGGGTTGGAGCCTTTCGGTTTGCCACCAGACCAGATGACCTTGCCCTCGGCTGCGAGCTGGCGCATCCGCTCGATGACCGGTGACGCCTCCGAGCTCGCCACCGGCTGGATGGTCGCAATGACCCTGCCCCGGTCAGTGACCACAATCGTCATACCCTGTTGCACCCGGCGCAGCCGTTGGCTCAGTTCAGCCTTGAGTTGTCGAATTCCAACTGACTCCATAATCGCGCCCCCAAATGTGTCCTCATTCTAACATCGTTGTGGCCACATGTTGAAGGACGGGCGCCGAGCGACTGGGTCGCGCAGGCTTTGTCAGCACTTCTCGATTCAGACGCGGCCTCCTCCCTCTGTCACGCTTCTCCACTGGACGGGCCGACGACTGCCAATCTCGAAGAGCACCAAGGACAGCAGGAGCACAAAGAAGACTCCACTCAGCAGGTCGCCGGCGTGACGCTGCGCCTTCGGGGTTCACGACGACACGACGGCTCGACGTCACGACGATTGGTTTCTGCTGTTACCGGGTCGCGCTGTCAGGGTGTCACGCCAGCAGAGCTGAGGCGATCTCGTCCCACTCCTCGTGGAGGGGGCCTTCGCGAGTGTGGCCGGCGCGCCGGTACCAGTAGCCGGCGTTAGCCGCGTCGTCTTCCTTGCGGTGCAGGTAGGCATGTTCGTGGCACATCGTGAAAAGATGCTCGAACAGAGCCTGACGACATCTCGTCACTGCCTACGCGATCATGGGTTCGGGAGAGCTATGGGTCGGCCGGCAACGTTAGCCCAGAAGTTCGATTGGCTTGACGTGCTCGAGAAGCCCGCGATAGGACGGCGCGGCGGCGTGATGGAATTCATCGACGATGACGCGCCGAAGCGACCGTGCTCCAGAGAGCCAATGGGCCCGACGGTCATGCGGCGGCCGAGATGGCACTTGCGGTCGGCTAACGACCAGGCCTCACCTGCGGCCGCTCTGCGCGGCCCTCAGGTGCAGCGCCTTGGTTCGTGACCCCACGGCTCAGAAGTTGTCCTTGCGGACGTGCTCGCGAATGAGTTCCTTCAACCGCTCGATAGTCTGGATCTCCGTCTGCTTGCTCTCCTGCCAGAACCGCTGGAGTTCTGGGAATTTGTCGGCGTTCTCGATGTACTGGTCGTACCGCCACACGGCGTCGAGACGCTTGCTCAGGTCGTGGATCATGTCGTGGTCGTGGTCCCGGATCGCCTGGGTCTTGCCAACGAGATCGTCCTTCTGAATGTCCTTTTCGCTCATGGCGCATCTCCTTGTCGGGGTGAAAATTACGTTTGTC
>JACDBQ010000404.1 GCA_013694845.1 Acidobacteriota bacterium | reverse complement strand
TCATGAACCCGGGCAAGATGCTTTAGCGGGGTGCGGGGTCCGGGATGCGAAAGGCACTGGCAGGCTCTCAGTGTCGCAGCGCCTGCACTGGATCGACGCTCATCGCCTTGCGCGCAGGTAGCAATGCGGCGAGCATCGCCGTCAGGACGAGTGCGAGCGCCACCACCAGGTAGGTCAACGGATCCGTTGCGCCCACGCCATACAGCTGCGCCGTGATCACCGGCCGCAGCAGAAGCGCGGCAGCGGTCCCGAGCACGACACCGCCGATCGTGAGCTTCACGGCATGTCCGAGTACGAGCCCCAGCACCTGGGACGGTGTGGCGCCGAGCGCCATCCGGATACCGACCTCAGTGGTCCGTTCCGCTGCGATCAGGGTGATGACGCCGAACACCCCGAGCGCCGCCAGACCGAGCGCCAGCACGCCGAAGGTCCCGACCAGCAGCAGTACGAAACGGCGCGCCGCCACGGAGTTGCTGCGGATCGTGTCCATCGGACGCAGGTCGGTCGGCGGATCGATCCCGAGATCACGAACGGCTTGCCGCACGGCTCCCGAAAGCGCGGCCGCATCGCCGCTCGTCCGGAGAACGATGTAGGGGCCAACCGGAGGGCCCTGGCGATAGGTGATGTAGAGCTCCGGTTTCGGCACCTCCTCCAGGCTTCCGTGCTTCACATTCCCGACGACCCCGACGATCGTCATCCACGGCGACGAGGCCGACCCGAAGCGCACGCGCTTGCCAACAGCATCCTCGCCAGGAAATACGCGGGTCGCGAGGGCCGCGTTGACAATGAGGACGGGTGGTGCCGCGAGATTGTCTTCTCGGGTGAACAACCGACCGCGCATGAGCGGGATGCCCATCGTGCCGAAGTAGTCGAAGACGGCTCGGCGCATTTCGACTTCCGGCAGCTCGGCGCGCGGCACGGCGCGTCCTTCGACATCGAGCATGGTCGTGACGTTGGTGCTGCCGAGTGGCAGTCGCGTAGTGCCACCGACGCTGACCACGCCTGGCAGTGCGTTCAACCGGGCCTCGAGCTCGTCATAGAACGCCAGCCGCGCTTCGGGAGAGGCGTAACGGGCAGGAAGGCTCATCTGCATGGTCAGGAGTTGCTCGGCCCTGAAGCCTGGGTCCACGTTGAGCACCGACACGAAACTGCGGAGCAGCAGACCACCACAGACGGTGAGCGTCATCGCCAGCGCGACTTCAGCGACGATCAGAACCGAGCGTGTCCTGCGCCGGGCCGCCGATACGGTCGTGCGGGTACCGTCGCGCAGGGAATCCTGCGCCTGCGAGTTGGCCGCCGAGACGGCCGGGATGAGCCCTACGACCACACCGGTGATGAGCGAGAGCAGCAGGGCGAACAATACAACTGGAGCTCCGGGCGATACCTCGCTGAGCCGTGGCAGGTTCGACGGCGCAATCGCCAGGATGCCCCTGGTGGCGATCATCATCACGGCGAGCCCCGCAATGCCGCCGCCGATGGCCAGCAGGACGCTTTCGGTCAGCGTCTGCTGGATCAAGCGTCGTCGCGAGGCGCCGAGGGCGGAGCGGATGGACAGATCCCTGCCGCGGCCCGCCGCGCGTGCCAGCAGCACGTTCGCCACGTTGATGCAGGTGATGAGGAGCACGACCCCGACGCCACCCATCAGCAGCACGAGCGCCGGCCGAAGCGCGCCTACCGTTTGCTCGTGCAGCGGACGTGCGGTCACGCCCCAGCCTGCGTTGGTGTCCGCGAATTCGCCGGCCCGCTGCGATGCAATCGCGGCGAGGTCGCTGCGGGCGCGATCGACCGAGGCGCCCTGGCGCAGCCGGCCGATGACCGCCAGGTAGTGGATACCGCGATTCGGCTGGCCGGAGGCATCGACGAGTCGAGGATCCCGCTCGCGGGTCATGGCAAACCACATGTCCACGGTGAGAGTTCGGGTGAAGCCGGTCGCTCCAAGCATGGAGCCGTAGGGAAACGTGAAGTCCGGCGGCATCACGCCGATGACCGCCAGTGACTCACCGGCTCCGGCACCCGCGAGGCTGATCGTTCTGCCGATGACTCCGGGATCGCCACCGAACCGCCGCTGCCAGAACTGGTAGCTGAGAACCGCCCCTGCCGGCGCTCCACCGTCATCGAATTGCCGGCCGACGATGGGCCGACGTCCGAGCAGGGAGAACATTCCGGGCGTCACCTGCGAGATCAGCACGGGCTCCGGCTCGCCGCCGAGCCGAACCTGCGCCGGCGTGAGGAAGGAGTACATGCCCTGAACGTCACTCAACGACGGGGCTGCCTTGAAGGCTTCGAAGTTTGCCGGCGAGACCGGATTGTTCTCCTCGCCGTTCTTCGTGTTGTCGCTCCAGATCATCACGAGCGAACCCGGATCGGCATACGGCAGCGGACGGAGCAGCACCGCCTGGACGATGCCGAACATGGCGCTGTTGGCGCCGATGCCGAGACCGAGCGATGCGATGGTGAGCGCCGCGAACAACGGCGCACGGCGGCACTGCCGCAGCGTCAGGCGCAGGTCCGCACGCAACGAATCCCAGGTCATGATGTGACTCCTCGATGTGTGTTGCTGGCTGGCGTGGTGCGGCCAGGCCCACTGTTCATGGCGATGCCGGGCGCGTTCGGCCGTGCCCGAAACGAGGGCATCGCCGATTTCGAAGCAGGTGAGAACGAAGGCACGCTTCACCGACGGCGTTCGTTCGAGCCGCTGTTGGAAGACTCTGTTCAGCTCGTCGCCGAACTCGCGCCGGAAGCGGGCCGGATACGCGTGCAGCGCCGCACGGTGCAGAGCGCCAGTCGCCCGTTGCCACTTCATTTCCTCGACTCCGGCAACAGCCGGTGCGCACGGGCGGCGTCGACCTGGTCGGCCAGGCGCCGCGCCTCGGCCCGCGCCGTCGCGCGGCCGTGGGCCGTGATCCGGTAGTAGCGGCGCCTCGGGTCGCTCTCCGCAACGGAGCCCGCCCGCTCGATCAGCTCTTCATCGAGGAGCCGCGCCAGCGCCCGATACATGGTGCCGGTGCGCAGCGGCAACTTCCCCGTGAAACGGGCCTCGACCGCCTGAAGGATTGCATACCCGTGCAGGTCACCGTCGAGCAGTGCCAGCAGGACTTCGAACGAGATCGGGGTCAGCGGCAGAACGGAGTCAGCGGGCTTGAACGGCATGCGTGCATTATGCATGCGTTCTTGATGAAGTCAAATTCGAAGGGTGTCCCACAGGGCGGCAGTCGTTCGGAAAGAGTCAAATGAAATCAACAGCCTTCGGGGAGCTTCTGGCAGGCGTTCGCCAAGCTGGGCAGCGGGCCGGACGTGGCGGATCCGCTCAGGTATCCTCTAGATGTGAACCCGACATCCTGCGCGTGCAAGGGTTCCGCTTTTATTTCTTCTCTCGCGAGAAGAACGGCGGGCGCATGTACATGTCCAGCATGCTGACGGGGAAGCGAAGTTCTGGATCGAACCGGCTGTTGACTCCACGCGAACTACGGGCTCAAGCCGAAGCAAATTGCCGAAGCCGAGAAGCTGGTAGAGGAGCACCTGAATGAAATCCGCCGCGCCTGGTCGGAGCACTTCCCGAGTTGAGGTCACCAACGTCTCAACCCACGGATTCTGGAACTTGATTGGCGCACAAGAGCTCTTTGCGCCGTTCCAGGAATTCCCATGGTTCAAAAGACGCCTCTATCGGTGAGATCACTCGCGTCGAGTTGCCGAGTCCGCATCATTTGTACTGGCCGGACCTCGACGTCGATCTGGCGGTAGAATCGCTGACCCATCCGGAACGCTATCCCTTGGTTAGTCAGGCGCAGCCGAACAGGCGCTTGCAGCCGACGAAGGCGCGTCACCCTATTGGCACGAAGCGATCCAGCCGTCCCAGCTGATAGCCGCCTAAAAACTAAGCGGAACGCGGCGAGGCGTGTCGAGGAGTATCGCGGATGAAGTGGGCGTTTTTTCCGCGCGTCCGGCCGAGGCGGCGCGGGGCTGACGTGGTCCCGCTGCCGCCGCGAGGCACGACCCGAGGCTCAGCGACGGGACGCCGGGGCGCGTTGGAACTTGACGTCGATGATCCGATCCCCTTCCTGGATCTCGTCGACGACCGACATGTGTGTAGCCGGGATCCTTCCGAATACGGTGTAGTCGAAATCCAGCCTTGGATTGTCGACCAGGTTGATGAAGAACTGCGCGTCACCGGTGTCCCGTCCACGCGTGGACAGCCCGACCGTGCCCCTCGCGTTCGAACGAAGGCTGATCTCGTCGCGGAGATACGGACCGTCCCCCATGTATTCGTTCGCCCCGGGGCTGCCCCCCTGAACGATGAAGTTCGTCACGATTCGATGGAACGTCAGGTTATCGAAGTAGTTGGCCTTCGTGAGCCGCAGCAACCGAATCGACGTCATCAGGGCGTTCGTCGGATCGAGGGCAATGGGGATCTCACGCCCGCTTTCCATCACGAGAACCGCCTCCTGCACGGTGACGATCGCGATCTCGGCGACCGAGGGCAACGTGGGTCGCGTCAACGGCTGTGGGTCGATGGCAAAGGCCTCGCCGGTCCAGGCGTTCAGTGTGGTTGCAGCCGCGGCTGCCACATCGGGATCGAAATCGCGCAGGAGCGGCAGCAACTGCTCGCGGTGGCGTTCGGCGCCAAACTCACGCAGCCGCTCGAGGAGGGCCACGCGCGTGTCCCGGGACGTGTCACGGCGCTGAGAGGTGACTTGCTTCAGGGCATCGAGCAGCGCACCCGTCGCGCCGGCCGTCACGCGCATGCCGTTCATCTCGCGCGCAGCCGTGCGCAGCAACTGGTAATCGCTGCGCCCCAGCGCCGCGACGAAGTATGGCTCCGCCGCATTCCCCTTCAGCCGCTTCAACGGCATCAGGGTCGCCTCGCGGACGTTATCGTGGTCGTCGTACGCCAGCCGTTCCAGCGTGGCGATCTCGTTCGCGGCCGCCGCGGCCCTCGCCGCGTACATCCGTACCTGCCAGGTGTTGTGACGGGAGTGCGACAGCAGCGGGATTGCAAGATTGGCCGGCGACCGCTTCGCCAGGGCTACCAGGGCGTGGGATTCCCGGCGCCAGCTGCCGCGGTCCGGCGGGGTGCGCGCTTCCCCGATGAGCCTGTTTGCCGCCTTCTCGTCCCCGCCACACGCATCCCCGAGCGCGTCGAGCGCAGCAAGGACGACGTGTTCACTCGGGTCGACGAGCATCTCGGTGATCGGTAGGCAACCGTCGGCCTTTACCTGGTGACGGATGTAGCCGCGTAGGGCTTCGGCCCGCACGAAGTACGAGGGGTCCTTCAATCCGCGCCGGAGATGATCGGCGCGGTCGGGTCCAGTGATCAATGATCCGCCGCCGGCGAGCGCCTGCATAGCCAGACGCCGCACCATCTCGTCATCCGCAAACGTGAGGTTGGTGCGCAGGCCGTCGGCGTCGAGCCCGCGGGCGGCGACGAGCGCCTGGAACCCCAGACGTCTCGCGCTCCGGACCGAATTCGGGGAGCCGACGGCCTTCGCGCGGCCAGTCGCGAGCGCGCGAAGCTGGTCCACCGTGTTCTCGGAGAGCGGCGAGACCGTGATGTGCTTGCGGGCGAGCAGCTCCAGCGCGGACGCCGCTCCGGCAATCGCTGCAGGCGCCGAGGAGCCGGCGCGGCCGAGCGTCAGCTCACCGGAGAGCACGAGAACCTTTCCCAGTAAACCGTCCGCGCGCAGGACCTGTTCGGGACGCTCGAATGGCAACCGCGCCATGGAACGCGCCATCTCCGCGAGCACCGGCGCTTCGCGCTCGGACGCGATGGCATCGACGAACACCGTCAGCACGCCGTCGACTTGCGTGCCCGCTGGATCGAGCGGCAGTCGGTCACCCTGCATTGCCTGCGCGATCGCGTTGGCTGCCTCGGTCCGGGTGGCGCTGCTCGAAGACCGAAGGTAGGGGAGGAGGTCGGTCACGACATCACGCCGTTCCAGGCGTCCAAGCGCGCGCAACGCCGCGTGCTGGATGAACAGCTGGCTGGACCGGGCGCTTTCGATCAGCAGGGCGACGTCCTGCGGGGTCGCGGCGCGCGCATCCTCGATCCGGAGGATAGCCGTGCCCTGAGGCGTCCCGGTCAGGCCCGGTGGACCGGGTGGGTTCGTAAGGGTCGGTGGCTGTTGATCGTTGTCCGGGACGAACGTCAGCAGCGCAAGAAGAAGAATCGACGCCCGCTGCAACAGGGGCTACCTCCGGCCGGAATACTCCAACATCTGTGCGGTCAAGTCCAGCGGGTAGGAGATGCTGACGTCGGTTATGGCGCCATCGGCGCCGCAGACGGCTTCAAGCCGTGGTTGGACGAACCCGGTGTATGAGGGCATGTTCAACCGCTCGACCCGCGCCACGATCTCGTCGCGGAGGCTCGCCTCGAAGTGCACGCCGTAGGTCTCGATCAGCTCCCTGGCGGCCTCATAGTCTCCTTCCGCCTTGATCCGCTGCACGTCCGCGAGCAACCGGCCGACGCCCGCGCGGAACGCCGCCGGGTCGGTCGCGACGTAGTACGTCTTCCCGTCGCGCGTCCGCTCCTCGATGGCCGTCGTGTTCGCCATGAGCCACCGGACGATCATCTGCCGGTTGCGCATGTGGTCCTCTTCGATCTGCGTGCCTTCCCGGATGCGGCGGAGCTGCGCAAGGGCGTTGCGCGCGTATCCCTCGTACTCGGCGAGCACGATCTCGTCGTGATCCTCGGCCGCGACGATCCCCAGCTCCGCCAGCTTCGGATCGGCGACGAAGTACAGAGCGACGAGGTCGGCGCGGGCTTCTTCGAGCGCGGAGTACTGCTCCATGAGAAAGTTCTGAGGGCTGCCCTTCAGGCGTTCCGCGACTTTGCCAGAGCCGTGACCGATCACTTCGTGCAGGTCTGTCGTCAGCTCGCCGGCGACGGCGCTCCATTTTTCGGCGCGGGCCGCTTCCTCTGGTGTCCAGGCAAACTCCCGGCGGAATTCAGGCGCTGTCGATTTGTCGTACGCCTCGCTGATGTTGGACAGCGACACCGACTTACTGCCGTGTGCCTCGCGAATTACCTGGTCGTTCGGCAGGTTGATGCCAATCGGCGTGACCGGCGCAGACTCCCCGCACTCGACAACGATGTCGATGGCATTGGCGGTCACGCCGCGCACGCCTTGCTTGCGATACTCCGGCGCCCACGGCATCCGATCCTCGAACCACTGCGCGTGGGCGGCAATCTTCCGGATGTTCTCGGTCTTGTGCCGGTTCACGTAGTAGACCAGCGACTCCCACGCACCCTTGATGCCGCGGGCGTCCATGTAGACCTCGACGAAGCCGTTGATCGTGTCGACTTGTGCGTCCCTATCCTGCACCCAGGCGATGTCGTAGGCGATTCGGTCCGACTCCTCGCCTGTCTCGTAGAACCTGATCAACGCTCGCAGCGCCTCTGCGGTCGCGTGCGGCGCCGACGCTGCGGCCTCCCGCAGATGGGCAACGATCTGGCGGATCTCGCGACCGTACTTCCCTCCGACACGATAGACCTCTTCGACCAGGCCGGCGTCCGTTTTAACGAGGCGGGAATTGAGTGGATACCGCTCGTCGAAGGCAGCGACGTCCTGCATGGTCACGCCGACGTACAGGTTATTGGCGCTGCTCTGCAGGATGTCGTTGTCTGCGCCCGGCGTCTTGTTCGTCACGATCGGATCGACGGCCGGATCGAAGAGCATCGGGCCGATGCGGTCGAGGCCGCCCTGAAGGCCCGCGCTCCGTGACGCAAAGGTGGCCCCGTTCTGCTCCGCCTGCGCCGCCGCCGTCGCGAACTGCGCGGGGGTGCACTTCAGGACGAACTTGCGCGCGGTCAGGTTGTTGTACGGTCCGCTGTTGATCCAGAACAGCTTCGTGTACCGCTCGATATCCGCCCGCACGTCCGCGGCTATCCCGTCGGCGTGCGTGAGGATCTCTTCGAGCGTGTCGCGTATCTCGAGGCTGCGCGCGTGACGCTGGTCGTAGTAAATGTCACGGCCGGCGAGGGCGGCCCGGTAGAGATGCCAGATCAGGATCTTCTGATCGAGAGGGAGCTCGGTGAATCCATCCGCGTACACCTGCGCGACCGCTGCATCGTCCACGCGCTCGAGAAGATACTTTCTGTCGGCCTGCATCCCCTTATTGTAGGTCTGCCTTCTCTTTCCACTGGGGCGCGTGGACAATCCAGCCGAGCTCTTTGACGATCGACTCCTGGAGGGCTTGCATGCCCGCGGGCTCACCGTGGACGAGAAAGGTCCTTTTCGGAGCGGCCTCGAAGCCGCGAAGCCAGTGGAGTATCTCCTGCGAATCGGCGTGAGCCGACATCGAATCGACGACGTCGACGTGCGCGTTGACGGGCACGTCGATGCCGTGAATGCGGACCGTTTTCTCGCCGTCCGCCAACCGTCGACCGCGGGTACCTTCCGCCTGGAAGCCAACCAGCAGAACCGAGTTGCGTGGGTCGGGCAGGGCAGCTCTCAGGTGGTGAAGCACGCGTCCGCCGGTCGCCATGCCGCTCGACGAGATGATGATGGCTGGGATCTTCGAACGCGTGAGGTCCTTGGATTCCTGTGTCGATGACACGGCCCTGAACTTCTGCGTGCAGAACACGCACAGCTCGCGCTCCCGTGCCGCCTGCGCGCGACGGCGGGCGCGTGACTCGTGCGCCGCGGGGCCGAGAGGGGTCGTGTCATCCTGTTCTTCGGGGTGAAGATCAGGGTCGAGCTCGTTGACACGTTCGCGATAGCGCGCCAGCGCCTTGCTGGCCATCGGGCTGTCGAGGAACACCGGGAGGATCGGAATGCGTTTTTCCACCTCGAGCTTTCGGATCCACCAGAGCAGCTCCTCGACGCGCCCGACCGCGAATGCGGGAATCACCATGCGTCCGCGGCGTTCGTTCGTGTCCCTGATGGCGTTGGCCAGCTTTTCGCCGTCGCTGTCTTCCGCGTGGACGCGGTTGCCGTAGGTCGATTCCACAAGCAGGTAATCAGCGTGTTTCACCATCGTGGGATCCGGGAGCACCGGGCGGCCGAAACGGCCCAGGTCACCGCCGAAGAGGATGGTCTGGCCATCAACGCGAATGCGCGCATAGGCTGATCCCAGCAGATGGCCGGCGTTGATGAATTCGACCTCGACACCGGCTGCGACGGGTACGGGGCGTTCGTAGCCGACCGGCTGCAGGAGCGTCAACGCGTTCAGCGCGTCGCTTTCCGTATACAGCGGCAGCGCGGGTGCATGTTTGCTGTAGCCATGCCGGTTCGCCTGCTCGGCATCCTCTTCCTGGATCCTGCCCGAGTCGGGCAGGACGATGCCGCACAGATCCTTGGTGCCAGGCGTGCAGAACACCCGCCCCCTGAACCCCTGGGACACGAGACGCGGGAGGTACCCGCAGTGATCGAGATGCGCGTGGGTCAGCACGATGGCGTCGATGTCTTTCGCCGCGATCGGAAGGTCCTGCCAGTTGCGCTCGCGAAGCTCCTTGAGACCCTGGAACAGGCCCGCGTCGATGAGGACCTTCGACGTGCCCGTGTCGAGCAGGTACTTCGAGCCGGTGACCGTCTGTGCCGCGCCGAGGAAAGTGATGGATGCCATCGTGTCGCGTCGCTCCTGTGAGATGTCAGGCAAAGAGACCCACCTGCCCACCGGTGTGCCAGAAAAGGACCGTCTGGTCCTCTCGAAACTCGCGCGCCCGCACTCGCGCGATCAAGCCCGCCATCGCCTTGGCCGTGTAGGTCGGGTCGAGGAACAGCGCCTCCGTCCGTGCGAGCAACTGGATCGCTTCGACCGATTCCACGGTTGGAACACCGTAACCGGCGCCGACGAACCGGTCGTCCACCTCCACGTCCACGGATGCGAACCGGTTTGACGGCAGATCGAGCAGCGGAGGCAGGCCTTCGAGAATGCGTCTGATCTCGGTCGTCAGGCCGGCGGACGATTCGTCCGCGCTCACGCCGATGATCCGCACCGGTTCACCGGAGAGCACGCACCCGGCCACGAGCCCTGCCTGCGTGCCGCCTGACGAAGACGAGTGGATGATGACGTCGGGTACGGCCGGCATCTGATCGCAGAGCTCACGCCAGGCCGATACGAAGCCGATCGCGCCGAGCGGCGTCGAGGCGCCGAGCGGGATGAGGTACGGACGCCGGCCGGCCCGACGAAGCTCGGCGGCAGCGCCATCCATGGCCGGCGCGCGCTCGGAACGGTCCGCCACGTATCTGACCTCCGCGCCAAGCAACGCGTCGAGAAGTGCGTTGGCTGTCGGTCGAGCCGGCGGCGCGCCGTTCACGACGAGCACACACCCAAGGCCCAGTTTCGCGGCCGCGGCGGCGGTCACGCGTGCGTGGTTGGACTGAATGCCTCCGCTCGTGATCAGGGTGTCGGCGCCTTGATGAATGGCATCGGCCGCCACCAGCTGCATCTTGCGGACCTTGTTGCCGCCGAACGCAAACGGCAGGGCGTCGTCGCGCTTGACCAGCAGCCGCGGACCTACACCGAGCGCGCGGCGCAGCCCCGGCAGCTCCTGCACCGGCGAGGAGTCCGGCGCGAGCGCCACCGTCGGCAGTGACCGGGATTCGGGCATCAGCGGTTCAGTATACTGGCGTGAATCGTCGAAGGCTCGCCGGTATCCACTGTGTCCACACTTCTCGAATCTCTTCGGTCCGGCAGCCAGGTCGTCGCCGCGGAGCTCCGGCCGCCGCGGGCCGAGCTGGAATCAATCGCGAGCATGGACGCGTGGATCGATACCTATCATGCGGTCCGCAGCCTGACGCGGACCGGCAC
>JACDBQ010000403.1 GCA_013694845.1 Acidobacteriota bacterium | reverse complement strand
GTGAAGGGGCGCAGCTCGACCCGCATCGCGCGATCATCCGCAGGAGCCTGGGCCGGACACTCCACAGACTCGGCCGGCGGCCGGAAGCGATCGCCGAGTATCGTGCGGCACTCGAGCTCGAGCCCTCATCGGTCGAGACGCACAACGACCTTGGCGTGCTCTTCGCGGAAAGTGGACGGTTCATCGAGGCCGTCCAGCAGTTCGAGGAAGCCCTCCGCCTGGATCCGTCCGACCCGGCGGCCCGCGACAATCTGGCCCGCTCGCGTGCCCTTCTCGCACCGCGGTGACCACGCCAAAGCGTTTTCATCCGTCTCGCTATCGGTCCCATGTGCTGCAGTTCGCGATGTCACTTGATCGGCGGCGCAGCTCCGATAGAGGATCGGCGACGTCCTTCGTGAAGGTCGGCGACGACAGACGCACGTGCACGCATGGCCAAAGGCTGCAGCAATCTTCCAAAGAGTCGAGGGATCTGGTTTCTTGGATCTCGTCTGCGGACTTTTGAATTGAAGAGATTCGTCCCACAGTTCGACCCCGAGCCGATTCGGGTCCATGGATCGTTCGCCCGCACCACAGGTTTGGGCGTTTCGCCCCTGATTTTGCGCCAACAATCCCTATTTGCCGGTTGACCGTAACACTGCCGTCGCGCTACCGTGGCATTGACCAGCGAGCCACCAGCAGGAGGGGTCCCCTCTCACATGTGCGTGTGTGGTGTCTCGCCGTCGCGTCTCTCTTGATCGACTGATTTGATGGATGGGGGATTAATGACTCGCAGCTCGCTACCGAGATGGGGACTCGTGCATTTCGCGCGTGCCGTGGCAATGGTCGTCTTTGCGACAACGTTTGCCTACGCACAGACATCGTCCACCCTGACGGGCGTCGTCACCGACAGCGCCGGTGGGGTGGTGCCCGGAGCGGCCGTTAACATCGTGAACAACGCGACCCAGGTGACGACCGAATCAGTCAGTAATACGTCCGGCCAGTTCTCGTTCCCCGCTCTTCCGGTCGGGGCCTACACCGTCACGGTGTCGCTCGCCGGATTCAAGACCTTCGTCGCCAAGGAAGTTCGTCTGCTCGGCGGGCAGGTCGGTAATGTGAACGCGATACTCGAGGTGGGTGACCTCACCGAGAAGGTTGAGGTCAAGGCGGGCAGCGAGCTCGTGCAGACGCAGTCGAGCACCGTGGCATCGACGTTGAGCGTCGAGCAGTTGTCCGAAATTCCTCTCAACTCCCGCAATGCGCTCTATGCCGTCGCCTTGCTGCCCGGCGTCTCAACGAGCGGCGGACCGCGCGGTGCGATCATCAACGGTTTGCCGAACAATACCGTCAACATCACGATCGACGGCGTGAATACCGGCAACATGCTGCAGTCCGGCGACGGCTTCTTCTCGATGGTCACGCCCCGCATGGACGCGGTCGAGGAAATCACCGTGACGGGCGCGGTGCCCGGCGGCGGCGCCGGAGCGGGTTCCGTGCAGATCGCCATGACTACTCGCTCGGGCTCGAATCAATTCGACGGCAGCCTGTACCACTACTGGCGCCAGCCCGAATTCAACTCGAACTATTATTTCAACAAAGTCAACGACCTTCCGAAGAACGAGGTGATCGCCCATCAGTACGGCTTCCGCCAGGGCGGCCCGGTCGTCATTCCGGGCCTCTACGACGGCCGCGGAAAGGCGTTCTTCTTTTTCAACTTTGAGCATCTCTATCAGCCGGCGAGTGTCACGCGCACGCGTGAGCTCCTCACGGAACCGGCGGCGCGCGGCCTCTTCGGCTACAACGTCACAGTCGCGGGGGTCCAGGAGCGGCGCGAGGTCAACCTGATCGCGTTGGCGGCAGCCAACGGTCAGATCTCGGCGCTCGATCCCACGATCCAGGGCCTGCTGTCGAAGATTCGTACTGCAACGACCACGACCGGCACGATCAACGACATTGGACTCGCAAACAGACGTCAGTACGTCTTCCAGAGCGAGGGCGTCGGCGATCAGTATTCGCCGACCGGCCGGCTCGACTTCAACCTGTCGGACCGACACCGCCTGAGCGGTGCCTACTGGTGGCAGCGTTTCACGAGCACGGCAGACCTGCTGAACAACCGCGATGCGATCTTCCCGGGCCTGGCGAATGTCGGAACCCAGAACTCATACCGAACCACCGGGAACTCGACCCTCCGTTCGACGCTCGGAAGAAATCTCGTTAATGAGGTCAGAGGTGGTTGGCAGTGGTCGCCCAATGACTTCTTTGCCAACGTCACCGCGGAGCAGTTTGCGGATCAGGGCGGCTACGGCATCAGTTTCCCGGCCAGCACCGGCAACGGTGTGACTCACACGATCAGCCCGGCGCCGCGCAACACCACCACGTGGAGTGTCGACAACACACTCAATTGGTTGCAGGGCGCCCACAGCGTGTCATTTGGCGGCGGCTACGCGGGTGTGTACAACCGCCTCAACGGCTATACCGTGGTGCCTAACGTCGTGCTCGGCTTCGATACCAACCTGGACCCGGCCATCGGCCTGTTCGGCGCGACGAACTTCCCCGGGGCCACTGCCGCGCAGTTGACCGAAGCCCGCAACGTTTATGCATTGCTGACAGGACGAGTGTCGTCCGTTGCCGGCAATGCGCGGCTGGACTCGGCGGGCGGCAGGTATGTCTACAACGGGGACCTCGCCCGCCTGTCGCGACAGTCGAGCTTTTCCGCCTTCGTCCAGGACTCATGGCGTCTCACGCCGACCCTGACCCTCAACGGGGGTCTCCGTTGGGATCTGCACCTGCCGTTCACACCAGCCGACGATACCTGGTCGCTGGCGACCATCGAAGATATCTGCGGTATCTCCGGCGTCGGCAACGGCGTCGGCGGCCGGGGCTGCAATCTGTTCCAGCCAGGCGCCTCATCAGGCCAGCTGACCCCGGACTTCGACCGATTCGAGCCGGGGCGCCCCGCGCACAAGACGAACTGGACCGACTTCGCCCCAAACATCGGTGTGGCGTGGCGACCGGACGTGCAAGGGGGGTGGCTGCGGACCTTGCTCGGGGATCCCGAACAGGCGACCGTGCGAGCCGGCTATGGTTTGAGTTACAACCAGGAACGCATCGATCGCTTCACCGCCAACGCCGGCAGTAACTCAGGCGGCGTCATCGCTGCCACCCGCAATAACACCACCGGGTTCCCGCTGGTTCTGCCGGGCGAAAGCCATCCGGTCCTGCTCAACCAGCCTCGCGGCTCGGACCGCC
>JACDBQ010000399.1 GCA_013694845.1 Acidobacteriota bacterium | reverse complement strand
GCGAGAAGTAGCGCCAACACCAGCACGATCGGCGTGTAAACCCGGGCAAAACGATCCACGAAGGTCTGACTCGGCGCGCGTTGCGCCTGCGCGCGCTCGACCAGGTGGATGATGCGCGCGATGGTCGAATCGGCGCGCAGCCGGGTGACCTCGAAATCGAGCGCGCCACGGCCGTTGATCGTGCCGGCGAAGACGTCTTCGCCCGGATGCTTGTGGATCGGGAGCGACTCGCCGGTGACCGGCGCCTGGTTGACATGGCTGTCGCCTGCAGACACGCGGCCGTCGAGCGGGATCTTGTCTCCCGGCCGAACCAGCACGATGTCGCCAACCCGCACATCGTCCAGCGCCAGCCTCAGTTCCTCGTTGCCGCGCCTCACCGTCGCTTCGGACGGCGCAAGCTCCATCAGCGCCCGGATCGCACCGCGGGCGCGCTCCATCGCCCGCGTCTCGAGGAGTTGCGCCAGGGCGAACAGGAAGATCACCGAGGCGGCTTCAGTCCACTCGCGCAGCAGCAGGGCCCCGAAGACCGCCACCACCATGAGCACGTTGATGTCGAGCACCCCGGCGCGCGCGCTGCCGATGGCGCGGCGCCCGACAGGGATACCCCCCAGCACTGCCGACAACCCGAACGGCGCCCAGCTCGGCGCGGACGGCGCGAACAACTCCAGGAGCAAGCCGAACCCGAGGAACACGCCCGAGCCCAGGACCAGCGCGTTTCGCCAGCCGGCGCCCGCGGGTGGCAGCGGCTGCTCGTGTTCGAGCCACGCCCGCATGCCGGTCTGCGCCACCGCTTCGGCGATCCCGGACGTGGACAGCTTCGCGGCGTCGTACTTGATCCGCAGGCGCTGCCCGACGACGTCGGCGTCGAGCGCTTCGAGACCCGTGAGACGGGACAGGCGCCGCTCCAGAATGGCGACTTCCTCGTGACAGTCCATCCCCTCGACCTTGAAGGTGGATTCGGCGTGCAGTTCGCAGACACTGCACGTCGTAGTCACGCTCCCTCCTGCACGTGGGTTCGAGCCTGGTGAAGCAGTTCGAGGATGTGGTGATCGTCGACGGCGTAATAGGCCAGCCGGCCCGTGCGCCGGACGCGCACCAATCGCATGGTGCGCAGCAGACGCAGCTGGTGCGACACGGCCGATTCACTGATGCCGACTTTCCCGGCGAGATCGTTCACGCAAAGCTCCCCCGTGCCCAGCGAGTCGAGAATCTTGACCCTCGTGGGATCTCCAAGCACACGGAATGTGTCAGCGACAGATTGGACGTGTTCAGCTGATAGCATTTGAATATATGAGCAAGCGCTCATATATTATCGCCTGACGGGTGGCCGCTGCAACCTGACTGAACCTTGACGGGTGCGAGGGCTCTCGGTAGACTCTCTGTTTGGCCGCTAATCGGTGTCGTATCTATACCTTACGGCAGGGCGGCCGGGAGCGATCGTGATCGAGGTCCAACATCTCACTAAACGATACGGCCGGGTCACCGCCGTGGATGACGTCAGCTTCAGGGTCGAGCGAGGAGAGATTCTCGGCTTCCTGGGCCCGAACGGTGCCGGCAAGACGACGACGATGCGCATCCTGACCGGCTACATGCCGGCCAGTGATGGCCGCGCCATGGTGGCGGGGCTGGATATCTTCGACAAGCCGATCGAAGCAAAGCGACGCATCGGGTATCTGCCGGAAGCGCCACCGCTCTACCCCGACATGACGGTGCGCGAGTACGTCGATTTCGTCGCGCGCATCAAGGGCGTGCCTTCGAAGGAGCGAAAGGACCGCGTCGACACCGTCATGAAGCGCACGCATGTCGCCGACATGGCCGACCGTCACTGCGCGAAGCTGTCCAAGGGCTACAAACAGCGAGTGGGTCTGGCGCAGGCGCTGATCCACAATCCGGACGTTCTCATTCTCGACGAACCCACGGCCGGTCTCGATCCGAAGCAGATCATCGAGACCCGCGACTTGATCAGGAGCCTTGCCGGGGACCACACGATCATCCTCAGCACCCACATCCTGCCTGAGGTTTCGCAGACCTGCCAGCGGGTCGTGATCATCAACCAGGGTCGGGTGGTCGCTGTCGATACTCCCGAGAACCTGATCGCGCGTTTGAAGGGGGCCGAAACCATGTTCGTGCAGGTGGATGCGGGAGGCGCCGATGTCCTGCCCGTGCTCGGCGCGATTCCCGGCGTGCTCGGCATCGTCGCTTCGGATCAGCGTGGGGTGGTCGGCGGCTTCGAGGTTGAAAGCGAGCGCGGCACCGACATTCGCCGTCAGCTCGCCCGCACCATCGTGGATCGCGGGTGGGGCCTGCTCGAGCTCCGGCCGATGCGCATGAGTCTCGAGGAGGTGTTCCTGCAGGTCACGACGGAGGAACGTCCGGACGAGCCAACCAACCCGGCGGAGACAATCACCCCCGCGATGGTGGAGCCCGTGCCAGGAGTCGACTCCCATGAATAACACGCTCGCCATCGCGCGCAAGGAGCTGCGCTCCTACTTTGCGTCGCCGATGGGATTTGTCATCACCGGACTGTTCGCGCTGTTGTTCGGCTGGTTCTTCTACGCCTATCTGAGCTACTTCGTCCGGAGCAGCGAGCAGATGATGATGGGAGGCGGCACGCCCAATGTGAATCAGCACATGATCGCGGGTCTGCTGCAGAACGCCGCCGTCATCATCCTGTTCGTGATGCCGATGATCACGATGCGGACCTATTCCGAGGAGAAGCGCTCCGGGACGATCGAGCTGCTGCTCACCTCCCCGGTCAGCGACGTCGAGATCATCCTCGGCAAGTTCTTCGGCGCGATGGGTTTATACGCGGCCATGCTTGGGGTGACGCTGCTCTATGTCGCGATCCTCTTCTTCCTCGGAAACCCCGAGTGGAAGCCGGTCGCCGCGGGCTATCTGGGTCTGCTCCTGATGGGCGGTTGTTTCATCTCGGTGGGCCTGCTCGTGTCGAGCCTGACCAAGAATCAGATCGTCGCGGGGATCTCGACGTTCGCCGTGTTCCTTTTCCTCTGGGTGATCAACTGGATCGGTGAAAGCGCCGGGCCGACCGGCCGCCAGATCGTGTCGTACATCTCGATCACCGAGCACTTCGACGACTTCGCGCGCGGTGTCATCGACACCAAGCACCTGGTGTATTACCTCAGCTTCATCACGTTCGGCCTGTTCCTGACGGCAAAGTCGGTGGACAGCGAACGCTGGCGTGGGTAGCGGACTTTAGACGCGTATGTTGAAACGAATTCTCGGACTCCTCGGCTGGCTCGGCGTCGCGCTGGTCTTCGCGTCGGTCGCGATCCGGTTTCTGAAGCCGGAGCTGCAACCCTGGTATAGCGGCCTGGCGATCGCCGGCCTCGTCTGCACGCTGCTGTATATCCTCAGCCAGTGGCGCGAAGTCGCGCGCTCGTTCTCCGGGCGCGAAGCGCGCTTCGGGTCGCTCGCCGTCGCGAGCATCGCGGTGGTGCTGGCGATCCTCATCGGGATTAACTGGCTCGCCTCGCGCCGGAACAAGCGCTGGGACCTGACCGCCGCAAAGCAGTTCACGCTCTCCGAACAGACCAGGAAAGTGCTCCAGGGGCTGCAGCGGCCGGTGGTCGTCCGCGTGTTCGACCAGGCAGAGAACTTCGGACGCTTTCGTTCGCGGCTCGACGAGTATCGCTACGTCTCCGACAAGATTTCAGTCGAGTACATCGACGTCGAGCGGAGGCCGCTGGTCGCCAATCAATACAAGGTACAGACGAGCGGCACGGTCGTGTTCGAGTACGACGGACGCACGGAACGCGTGACTTCGGACGGTGAGCAGGAGCTGACCAACGGCCTGATCAAGGTAGTTCAGGGCAAGCAGAACAAGGTGTATTTCGTCCAAGGGCATGGCGAGCGCCCGACCGAGGGCTCCGAACGGGACGGCTACAGTACGATCGCCTCGTCGTTGTCCTCCGACAACTTTGCCCACGACAAGATGATCCTGGCGCAGCAGAAGGAAGTCGCGGCCGATGCGACGGTGCTGATCATCGCCGGTCCGACCAGCGACTTGCTCGCGCCGGAAATCGACATCCTGAAGGCGTACCTCGCGCGGGGCGGCAAGCTGTTGGTGCTGCTCGATCCGCCTGAGAAGCCGGGAGCCCCCGAGCTCGACAACCTGATCGCTCTGGTCAAGGACTGGGGCATCAATCCCGGCACCAACGTCGTCGTCGACTCGAGCGGCGTCGGACAGATGCTCGGCACCGGCCCTGAAGTGCCGATTGCCGCGAAATACAACCCCCACCCGATCACGGAGCGGTTCAACCTAATGACCGCCTATTCGGTCGCGCGCTCGGTGACCGCGAATCCCGCTGGAGCGAACAATCGCTTCGCACAGAATCTGGTGGAGACGAGCCCGAGCAGCTGGGCGGAAACCGACATCAAGGAACTGATGACGTCGGGCCGGGTGAAGCAGGAAACCGACAAGGGGGACATTGCCGGACCGGTGTCACTCGGCGCCGCCGCCTCGGCCCCCGTGACGAGTGGCGACCCAGCGCCCAAGCCGGAGGGGGGCGATGCGCCGAAACCTGAAACCCGGCTGGTCGTGATCGGGGATTCGGACTTTGCCTCGAACCGCTGGCTCGGGATAGCGGGCAACCGCGACCTGTTCCTCAATACGGTGAACTGGCTCGCACAGCAGGAGAATCTCATCTCGATCCGCGCAAAGGATCCCGAAGACCGGCGGATCACCCTCTCCGCCGACCAGGATCGCCGGATTTTCTGGATCACCATCTTCATCATCCCGGGCCTGATCCTCGCGGCGGGTGTGCAGACCTGGTGGCGGAGGCGTTAGCCGCCCATGCGTGGACTCCGGTCACTTGGTGGGCTTCTCGTCGTACTCATCGCGCTCGGCGCGTACCTTTACTTCGTCGAGTCGAAACGGACACCTGGCGATGACACGCCAAAGAAGGACAAGGTGTTCGCGGTCGCGTCGGACGCGATCGACGAGATCAGCATCAAAGCGGAGTCCGGCGAGAGCACGACGCTGAAGAAGACAGGCACCGAGTGGCAGATCGTCGGCCCGGCGGCGGCGCCGGTGGACGCCGCCGAAGTCTCTGGTATCACCACCAATCTCTCCACGCTGGAGCAGCAGCGGGTCATCGACGACAATCCGTCGGACCTCAAGGAGTTCGGCCTGGCCCAACCGCGGATCGAAATCAGGTTCAAAACCGGCGCCCAGGAGCACACATTGCTCGTCGGCAGCAAGACGCCGACTGGCGCAGACCTCTATGCGAAGACCGCGGCGCAGTCGAAAGTCTTTCTGATCGCCTCGTTCCTCGACTCCACATTCAACCGGACCTCCTTCGATCTTCGCGACAAGACCGCGCTGAAGTTCGAGCAGGATGCCACGGACTCGGTCGAGATCGCCACGCCTGCCCGCACCATCCGTTTCAGCAAGACGAACGGACAATGGCAGATCGCGCAGCCCGCGGCGGGGCGATCCGATGCGGACGCGATCGCCGGACTTCTGGCCAGACTCAACGGCCTGCAGATGAAGACGCTCGCCGCCGCAGAGGCAACCGACCTGACCCAGTACGGTCTCGATACGCCATCAGCCAGCGTGCAGCTCGGTGCAGGCTCGTCGGTTGCCCGGCTGCTCGTGGGATCAGCCGCCAGCGAAGGGAACGTCTACGCCAGGGACGCGTCGCGGCCGGCCATCTTCACGATCGAGGCCTCGTTGCTCGACGAGCTGAAGAAGGACGCCGGCGAGTACCGGCAGAAGGACCTGTTCGATGCCCGGGCCTTCAACACGACGCGGCTCGAGGTGGCTCGAGCCGGTCAGACGACCGTTTTCGAGAAGACGACAGGCAAGGACAAGGACGGCAAGGACGAAGAGAAGTGGCGGCAGACAGCGCCTTCAGCGAAGGACGTGAACCGGGTCACGCTCGATGCCCTTCTCTCGGCCCTCACGAGTGCGCGCGCGACGTCGTTCGTCGACAAGCCGGCAGCCGCGGCGAAATCCGAAGCAACATTCTCGCTCGGCTTCGATGAACGGAAATCAGAACGCGTCAGTTTCCTGAGAGCGGGCAGCGACGCGTTCGCCGTACGCGAAGGCAGCACCGGCGCCGCCAGAATCGAAACCTCGGTGCTCGACGTTATTCTCAAAGCCCTCGACGAGATCAAGTAACGACACCTGGCTGGAACCTTACGAATGCCACCAGAGTCGCGCCGCTCCATCCAGACCCTGATCGCGTGGCTGGCTCTCGCGGTGACGATCGGGTGCAGCGCGCACGCCGCTCCGCGGATCTCCACCCCGCCCGGCGCCACCACGTCCACCCCGGCGCTGAGGGACCTGCAGGCCCAGCTCTCGACCATTTTCAATGCGCCCGTGATGGCGCACGCCGCCTGGGGCGTTCACGTTCGCTCGCTCGATCGTGGTGACGTCGTGTTCGCCCACGATGCGGGCAAACTGATGATGCCGGCGTCCAACATGAAGATCCTCACGCTGGCCGCCGCGGCCGAGCGTCTCGGATGGGAGCACCGCTTTTCGACGACCCTGCAAACGACCGCACCGGTCGAACAGGGCGTGCTCCGCGGAGATCTCATCGTGCGAGGCGGAGGCGATCCGACCATAAGCACCCGCGCGAAGCGAAACGAGCTCGTCTTCGATGAGTGGGCCGCCGCTCTCAAACTCGCCGGCATCACCTCGATCGAAGGACGCATCATCGGCGACGATCAGGCGTTCGACGATGACGGCGTTGGTCCCGGCTGGTCCTGGGACTACCTCGAGGCCGGGTACGCGGCACCGATCGGTGCACTTCAGTACAACGAGAATACCGCGGACCTCATCACCACTCCTGCGGCCACGATCGGCGAACCGGTCATCGTTCAGCTGGCGCCAGGCAGCGGGCTGACGGTTGTGAATCGCGCTCTCACCGGGCAGGAGCCCGACAGCGGCGTGCGCGGCACAATCAACGTGCAGCGCCGTATCGACCGCCCGGTACTCGAAGTCGCCGGGATGATCCCGCTCGGGACTCCACCCGTGACCCGCGCCGTCGCGGTCATCAACCCCACCCTGTTTTTCGCCCAGAGTCTCAAGGACGCCCTCTCCGCCCGCGGCATCGTCGTCGCTGGCGACGCCGTGGATATCGACGATGTCGCCGCGGAGCTGGTGGACGGTGACGAAACGGACCGTCGGGTGCTGGTCACGACCCAATCGGCCCCCCTCCGAGAGGTCGCGACTGTGCTGATGA
>JACDBQ010000354.1 GCA_013694845.1 Acidobacteriota bacterium | reverse complement strand
TCGAGACACCGAAAAATCGAGATCTGACCCCCCAGCTTCCCGAGGATCACTGATGCGCAGATTCGGACCACTCGCGATGATTTTGTGCGTTTGTGGGACGCTTCAGGCGCAGACGCCTGGCCCCGCGGCGCCGGGTGGCCAATCGCCGGACGAGCGTGCGGCGAAAGTACTGGCGGACGCGCGGGCCGCGCTCGGCGGGGACGCGGCCCTGTCCGCGGTGAAAAGCTTCACGACCACCGGCCGCACCAGGCGCATTCAGGGGGACAACCTCGTTCCGATCGAGTTCGAGATGCTGGTCGAACTGCCGGACAAGTACCTTCGCAAGGACGAGGTGCCGGCACAGGAGAGCGATCCGACGACCACGGGTTTCAATGGCGACGCACTGGTGCAAATTCCGCACTAACCCCTCCGGAACCGAGACCCGGGATGCCGGCTCCCCCGCCCGGCCAGTTCGAAACCATGCTCAAGGGACGCGCGCTCACGGCCCGGCAGGACTTCGCCCGTTTGATTGCGAGCTCGAACTACTCGAGCATCCTGCGCGGGGAAAACCTGAACGCGCCGGTGAACGGCGTGCGTCCGGATCCGCGGTTCTCGAACGTCATCATGACCGTGGATGACGCCGAGTCGAAGCAGCACCAGCTCTCGACCAACATGAGCATCAGCCTGGGGACGCCGGGCGCACGATGCAGCAGGCCCGCTTGAACTGGCGCCGCGGTTCGATCTTCAGCAACTACACACTGGCGAAGCAGCGGAGTAACTCCGATGGCGCTTTCAGCATCCCGTTCAGCGATACCCTCGAGGCCGAGTGGGGGCCAGCGAACAACGACGTCCGCCATCGGCTGCATATCGGGTTGAACACGCAGGCGCTGAAGAACACGAACATGTCGGTGTCGCTGAACTACAGATCGGGGAACCCGTACACGATCCGCACGGGGACCGATGACAACGGCGACCTGGTGTTCAACGAGCGTCCGGCGGGAGTGCCTCGAAACACCGAGCGCGCGGACGCGCAGATGACCATCAGCGCCAACGCGTCCTATACGTTCTCCTTCGGCCCGAAGCCCCCGACCCCGCCGCCGGGCGGCGGGAGTGGGGGCGGGGTGACCGTGATCGGCGGCGGTGACCGGATGGTGATGGTCCAGGGCGTGGGCGGGCCGTCCGGGGCCTCTCGGTATCGCATCAACTTCAATATCGGTGTGCAGAACCTCACCAACCGGGTCAACCACACCGGCTGGAACGGCACGATGACGTCCCCGTTCTTCCTCCAGTCCACGAGCGTGGGGGCGCCGCGGAAGATCGATATGGGGGTATCGTTCAGTTTCTAGAGACAGGTTCCAAAAGGTTCCAGGGGGTTCCGATCGGTTCTGGGTTCCAGGGAACCCGGAACCTAGAACCAGTTGGAACCCATTGGAACCCCTGGAACCTTCTGGAATCTTTCACCACCCCGTCTTCTTCCCCCGATTCTGCTCGTCGAGCCATTTTTTCAGCGGCTCGAAATACTCCGCCATCGCGCTGGCGTCCATCTGGCGCTGGCCGGTGAGCGCCTCCAGGGCATCGGGCCACGGTCTGGACGCGCCGAGCTCCATCATCGCCTGCATCCGCTTTCCTGCTTCTTTGTTGCCGTAGATCGAGCAGCGATGCAACGGCGTGGTGCAGCCCGACGTCTTCGCCAGAGCCCGATGGAACTGAAATTGAAGAATCTGCGCGAGGAAGTAACGCGTGTACGGCGTGTTGGCGGGCACGTGGTACTTGGCGCCTGCGTCGAAGAACTCTTCACCGCGTGATGACGGCGGCGCCACGCCCTGGTACTTCAGCTTCAGGTCCCACCACGCCTGGTTGTAACCGGCCGGGGCGATCTGTCCCGAGAAGACCTGCCAGCGCCACTGGTCCACGAGCAGGCCGAACGGCAGAAAGGCCAGTCGCTCGAGCGCGCCGCGCAGCAGCAGGCCGGTGTCGGCCGATGCCTCCGGCACTCTGTCGAGCAGACCTATCTGGACGAGGTATTCAGGAGTGACCGACAACGCCAGCACGTCGCCAAGCGCCTCGTGGAAGCCGTCGTTCGCACTGTCGCGAGAGATTGTCGGCAGCGTGTTGTAGGCGCGCTGGTAGTAGTTGTGCCCGAGCTCGTGGTGAATGGTCGAGAAATCCTCTGCCGTGGCATCGATGCACATCTTGATGCGCAAATCGTCTGCGCTATCGACGTCCCAGGCGCTCGGGTGACAGACCACCTCGCGGTCCCGTGGTTTCACGAACATGGACCGTTCCCAGAACGTCTTCGGCAGCGGCGCAAAGCCGAGGGACGAGAAAAACCGCTCGCCGATGCGCACCATCTCGAGCGGCTCGGTTTTTTTTGCCTTCAGGTTCTCGGTCAACGAGAAGGCCTGCTTCTCGCCCGCCGGCGCCACAAGGTCGTAGATGTTCGACCAGTCCTGCTGCCAGAGGTTACCGAGCAGGTGCGCCGGGAGCGGTCCGTTCTCGGGGACCGCATTACCGTATTTCTCGCGCAGCCTGGTCCGCGTATATGTGTGCAGCGACAAGTACAGCGGACGCAGCTGCTCCCACAGACGATCGAGATCCTTGGCGAACGCGTCCGCCGGCATGTCGTACTTGTCGCGCCACATCGCGCCGGTATCCTTGAAACCGAGCACCTCTGCGCCCTTGTTCGAAAGCTCGGCGAATCGTACGTAATCCTTTTTCATGGGCACCGAGATCGTGTGCCAACCTTCCCACACTTCCCGGAGCCGCTTCGGATCCCTGTTTTCTGCCAGGATCTCGCTGACCTTCTCGATGTCCAGACAGTCCTTCCCGGGCGGCGCGGCGCCAGCCGGGACTGCCGTCATTCCCGGCGGACAGTATTTGCCGCTGCCGTACACGCTCTCCATGGACGCGACCAGGCGGGTCAGCTCCTCCGCCTCCTTCGGATCCGGCGGCGCCGACATGGTCAACGAGTTCTTCAGGAGGTAGAGCTGCCGGCGCTGCTCTGGCGAGACCTGCACCCTGTCGTATCGGACCGCCGCCTTGGCGTATTCGGTCTGCGCGTGGACCAGCGCCTCGTTCGCCTGCGCCGCCATGATCTCGGTGTCGGGGGTGATGTAGGTCGACTGGGTCCAACCGGCGCGGCTCGACGCGTTGAGGAGCTCGAGGAGCTCACGGTTGGCGTCCTCGAGGAATGCCTTCACGCCGACTGGTGTCGCCGGATGCCGCGTACTCGGCGGCGTGGCACCGGATTGAGCCGAAGCGATCACGGACGCGAGGAAGAGAGCGACGACGGCCGCGGAGCAGATGCGCTTCATACCGCCAGTTTAAGGCAGAGGAATGGGAGGGACGGAACAGGAGGGTGATCAGGAGCTTCCCCGTTTGTCTTCCAATGCCCCGTTGCTCCCTGTCAAGCCCGGTGTCCCCGTGCGCTCCGTTCCCTCAGCCGCATCGGCACGACCCAGCACCTTCAAGCTCGCGAGGTGCTTCTGGCGGACGGCAATGTAGTCTGCGTGCTCCAGCTTCAGCTCGCTCGCGACCCGACGCACTTCGTTATCTTCGGTAGTGAGGATAGGAGAGTCGGCCGCCGCGATGGCGAACAGACAGTCGAGCAGCGCCAGCTTCTCCCCACGTGACGCGACCCGTTCGAACTCGCGGGCGATGAGGTAATCGTCCGTACCTCGCGAGCGACCGGCATCGCGTGCGATCCGCACGATCAGCGCGGCCTGCTGCACATCGACCCGCGCGCGCTCGGAGACGATCCGCTCCATCAACCGCGCCTCGCCATCCGAGACGTGATGGTCAGCCTTCGCGGCCCGCATGAGGATGTAAGCGAAGCAGGCCAGGTAGCGGGCACGCTCCGGACCCTGAGCCTCGAGCGCCCTTTCGATTTCCTGCAGCTCATTATCAGCCGTGCTGGCGTCAGACGCGCCGAGCCCAAGCCACTTCAGGATGGACATCGGGCTAGTGTACTTGGG
>JACDBQ010000341.1 GCA_013694845.1 Acidobacteriota bacterium | reverse complement strand
CGGGAGAGCTGCTCGGCCATCGTTTTCGAGACCGGCACGTCGTTCAGCATGACGACCGCCGCCGTGGCGATGTCCTCCGGACTGACACCACCCATCGGCCTCTGCACCACGTCGAACGACGGTGACTCACTGAGCGCAAGCGCCTGTGCGAGGTAGAGGCTGGCCGCTCTCGAGGCCGCCGGACGCTCGACGATGATCACCTTCACCCGCTGGCTTGGTGAGACGACGAAATGGAACACGTTGTCGCGCGCCAGCCGGTCGTCGCCGAGACGAACCGAACCCCGCGTGAAGCGCGCGGTCGGGGCAAACGCGCCGAACGTCGTCGAGGACGATCCGTTCGCCTCCAGCTTCAATGGACATGTCTCGATCACTCGCCCATCCACTTCCAGCGACAGCGGCACGTCGACCGACGCAGCCCCGCGGTTCAGCGCACCGGCCGTAATAGTGATCCGCTCCTGACCTGACACGACGGCCCGCTGAAGCACGGCGGGCGTGATGGCGACGTTCGGGGTCACCGGTTCAGCAACCGAGACCGGCGTGACCTTCGCGCCGTCCGGCAGGCGGACCCCCTCGGCACCGAGCCACCCCAGGCGCTGGAAATCGGAAATGAGCACCACTTCCTTGTTCGGTAACGCCGATTCAGCCAGAATGCTGCCAGCCAGCTTCAGCGCCGGGCCGAATTTCGTCGCCGCGGCACTCAGCTCCGCCCCGGCCAGCGCGGCGCCCAGCCGTCCTTTGTCGGAGGTAGAACGCAGCACCACCTCGGCGCCCGTGTCGAACAGCGCCACGGTCGCTCTGTCGCCCGCGCCCAGTCCGTCAATGGCACGACGCGCCGCGTCCGTCGCCCGCTGCCAGCGATCGGCGTAACCAAGACTGTAGGACCGATCGAGCAGGATCACGACTTCGCGCGCGCCCCCGGCGGCCGCCGCGCCGAGCGCATCCCGCCGAAGAAACGGGCGCGCGAAGGCGGTCACGAGCAACGCCAGCGCCGCAAGCCGCAGCAGCAAGAGGGGCCAGTTGCGAATCCTTCGGCGATTGACCGACTGATACGGGATCCGTCGCAGGAACATCAGCGACGGGAATGCGACAACGTTCTTCCGCTCCTTCTGGATCAGGTGAATGATCACGGGAACGGCAATCCCCGCGAGACCGAGAAGGAACAGCGGCGTCAGGAACGACATGGCAGGTTTCTCACCGCGCCTTCATCAGTGTCTCGCGCATCGACAGATACCCGTACAGCGCGTGGTCCAGCGGCGACGACGTGTCGACGAGCATGTAGTCGATGCGGGCGCCCTTGCAGCGCTCGGTTATCGCGTCGACGTGCGCACGGATCATCGCGCGATATTCCTCACGAAGCGCCTGCGGCACGATCGGGATCTGCTCGCCGGTCTCCAGGTCTTCGAAGGCGGACGCCTCCTGAAAATCGAACTCCAGCTCGGCACGGTCGAGCACGTGGAACACGATCACCTCGTTACCCCGGAAGCGCAAAGGGCCGAGCGCTTCGATGATCGCATCCGGCTCCTCGTAGAAATCCGAGATCACGGCGAGCACACCGCGACGGCCGAAGTGCTCCGCCATCTTGTGCAGCGGCCCCCGCAGACTGCCGGGCTTCGAAGGCTTCAGACGATCGAGCACGTGCAGCACCGTCTCCATGTGCTTCGCCGACGGGGGCACATGCTCGACGATGGCGTCGTCGAACGCGACGAGACCGACGCGATCCCGCTGGCGGTGAACCAGGTAGGTGAGGCAGCCGGCCAGCATCTTCGCGTACTCCAGCTTTGACACCCCCGAGCCGGCGAACCCCATCGACTTCGACACATCGAGCAGCACGGAGAAGTTGGCGTTGGAATCCGCCTCGTACTCCTTGATGTAGTACCGATCGGTGCGCGCGTAGAGCCGCCAGTCGACCCGCCGGATGTCATCACCGGCGACGTAGCCGCGGTGTTCAGCAAAGTCCACCGACGCGCCGAATACGTTGGTTCGATGCAGCCCGTTGATGAAGCCGTTCACGACCGAGCGGGCGATCAGCTCCAGATTCCCGATCCGAGCGAGGACCTGGGGATCGACGAATCGCGCGCCGGGAATCGAGGAATTGGAAATCATCGAATCAATCCGGTCGCTGTCACGAGAACGGCTGTACCTCGGTGCCCACAGAGGACACCAGGGACACCAAGAACAAATGCCTTGTGGTCTTTGTGTTCTTGGTGACCATCGTGCTGAAAGCCGTGAGGCCCCTCATCACATCCCCGACCTTGGCGCTGGGACCGCTTGAAGCAGCCGATCGACCAGCGTATCGCTGTTGATTCCCTCCGACTGCGCGTGGAAGTTCGTCAGCACGCGGTGGCGGAGGACGGGATGCGCCAGCGCGCGAATGTCCTCGAAGCTCACGTGGTAACGGCCGCTCGTGAGCGCCCGGGCCTTGGCCCCGAGCACGAGGTACTGCGCGGCGCGGACGCTGGCGCCGAACGCCACCCATTTCTTAACCGAATCGGGGCACGTCGTCGACTTCGGCCGGCTGGCGCGGACCAGGCTGAGCGCGTAACGCATGACCGCCTCCGCGACCGGGACCCGGCGGACGAGCCTTTGGAACGCGACGAGATCCGCGCCGCTGACCGGGCGCTCGAACTCCGGTTCGAGAATGGACGTCGTGGTCCGCACGACTTCGAACTCTTCCTCCTCGGGAGGATGTTCGATCACGATGTGGAACATGAACCGGTCGAGCTGAGCTTCAGGCAGCGGGTAGGTGCCTTCGAGCTCGATCGGGTTCTGGGTCGCGAACACGTAGAAGGGCTCTTCGAGCTTGTAGGTGCGACCCTGGATCGTCACGCGGTGCTCCTGCATGGCCTCGAGCAGCGCCGACTGCGTTTTCGGCGGCGTGCGGTTGATCTCGTCGGCGAGGACGATGTTGGCGAAGATCGGCCCCGGAGCGAAGACCATCTGCCGGCGGCCCGTCGCCGAGTCCTCCTGGATGATGTCCGTGCCGGTGAAGTCTGACGGCATCAGGTCGGGCGTGAACTGGATCCGATTGAACTTCAGGTCGACGACGCGCGCGAGCGTGTAGATCAGCAGCGTCTTGGCCAGCCCGGGCACGCCGACGATCAGGCTGTTGCCGCCGACGAACAGCGTGAGCAGAACCTCCTCGACCGTCTTGTCCTGGCCGACGATCAGTTTCTTCAGCTCGGTGACGATGCGGGTCTTGCCGGTGTTCATCCGGTCGGCCAGCGCCACATCGTCCGGCGATTCGAGGTCGATCGTATTGGTCATGGTCTGCGTCAAAATCGTATCTCCGATGCAGGCCTGAAAGGCCTGCGCTACACCTTCGATGCAGCCTGAAAGGCCTGCGCGGCCCCGTTCGTCGGATCCTCGTAGCGCACGCGCCTGCCCCCACCTGGTCTACCTGGTCAATCCGTAAATGAAATAATTCACGCCGAACTTGTAGGCTTCGTTGGTGAAATCGACGGGTTCCGTGCCGGTCTCGGAATACTCCCAGTATTCGCCGAGGTCGTTGTCGCGGTTGGCGATCGCGATCAGGCGTTTCTTCGGATCGTTGTCCTCGAAGATTCCCCAGTAGGTCGGGTGGCCGGTCGCCGACTGGGAGGCGTTGTAGGACTGGAGGAACCCGAGGTTCTTGATCTCGAAGAACGAGTTGAAGATCGGATGGCCCGCGTCGAGCTCCACGAACCGCGACTCGGGGAGCGCGCGCTTCATCTGTTCTTCGAGATTGAACCAGTCCTGCCCGCGGAAGTCGTCGAACACGATGAAGCCACCCTTGAGCAGATAGGTCCGCAGGCCCCTGGCCTCGTCGTCGCTCATCGACCAGAACCCCGGTTCCGACATGTAGGCGATCGGGTGGTTCATCAGGTCGGGATCGTCGAGCGAATAGATATTGGATCCGTCGACGTGCGGACCGGCCGTGGTCAACTCGTTGACGATCTTCATCATATGGATGTCGGCGGTCGGGTAATCGTGAGCCCAGGGTGGCTCGCGCCCGCTGCCGCGACGGCCGAACCCTCCGAAACCCGAGGCGAACCGCAGCCGCACGAACGCGAGCCGGCCGTCGTAGCCGATGTTGATCGAATCGTAATTCTGCGGCGTTCGACGGCCCAGGAGGCGGTCCTGCGCGTACCCGGCTGCCGCGCCGGCGAGTACGACAACGACGCAGAGGATCAGTTTCTTCATGGGCCTTTCCCCTCGAGCGCGCGGATTTCCTGGCTCTTGCGGGCGAGCTCGATCAGGACCTTCTCCAGCTCCACGGCGTACGCCGCCGGTGACATGCTCGCCTTCAGCAGTTTCAGCGATTCGGCGCGCTGTTCGAGCGCGCGCCGCTCCTCGTAAAGCTGCCGCAGCTTCGGATCCGCCGGCAACGCGAGCGCCTCGCGAGGCGCCCCCAGCGACAGCACCGCGGCGGCGCTGCCGTCCTTGCCGTTCACGGCCGGCTCGAGGCTGCCCTCCCCGTCGCCGCCGTCTTCGAGCAGCGCGCGCTCGGTCAGCATGATCCCGCGCTGCTGGTAAACGCGGGCGACCTCGATCTTCGCCGCATTGAACGCTTCGAGCACCGAGACGCGGCGGTTCTTGTCGGCGTCGGCCGCCTCGCCCGCGAGGGCGTCGACGAAATACCCGCCGAAGACGGTGGCAAACTGCTCGGCGCCGTTCCTCGTCGCCGTCACGATCACTCGGGCTCTGCCGGCCAGCGCCTCGACGAAGGGGCCGCTGGCGCTCGCGGTGTTCACGAACACCACGTTCTTCGTGCCGGAGCGCGCAAGGATCGAAGCGAAATCCGCGGCGGCCATGTCGGGGCCCGGCAGGTTGAATTTGGCCACCTTGCCGTCCCAGGTCCCGTGGCCGATCAACACGATGAACACCACGTCCTCGGCCTTTGCCGCGGAGGCGATGGCGCCGAGCCCTTTTTCGATGGACTCTTTCGTCGCCTTGCCGGTCGCGCGCTTGACATCCTGTTGCGGGTCTTCCAATAGATAAAGGACGCGCTCCCTCGGGATACCAAGCCGCCCGGTCGCGTGCTCCACGAGCGACCCGCCCCAGCGACGAAAGGTCTCCGCGTGCTCCGGCTCACCGCCAAGCCCGACGATCACCGCGACGTAGGTGTCCTGCGCCGCCACGGGTGCAGCCAGCAGCATCACGATGAGAAACGCCGCCCGAACGGTCACTTCAACTTGTACCCTTTTCGACTTACTTCAGCATTCGACATTCAGCATCCAGCAGTGCCAGTCACGCCAACCCCGCCTTACGCCTGAGTGCCCATTCGGCGCTCAGGAGGGCGAGGATCAGCACAAGGACGATCGGCATGTGCCACAACTCGCGCTCCTCGATCGTCGTCACCCCGCGACCCGTGTACTGCAGGTCCTCGGGCAGGCCGGCCAGGTCCGCGTTGGTATAGAAGCGGCCGCCGGTTTCATCCGCAATCCGCTGCAGCCGAGGCGCCTGCATCGTCGCATCGAAATACTCCGCATCGCTCGGCACGGCGCGGACCTGCGTGACGCTGCTGCCGATGGTCTTGCCGCCCCGAGTTGCTTCGACCCGCGCCGAATAGATGCCCTCGGCGGGCGCGGTGAAGGTCGCGTGGTACTCACCATCCCGCTTGCCGGACCATTGCACCGGCAATTCCTGGACGGCGCCGGACGGCGCGGTGACGTAGGCGGTCAGTCTGGCGTCGTTCAGCTCGACGAAGGCCGGGTCGACCACGTAGGCCACCAGGGTCACCGTCTCGCCTGGTTCCACACGGTCCGTGATCGCGTGGACGTCAACCGCGCCCGGAACGTCATCGACCAGCCATCGAAGGAGCTGCCGCCAGTAGTTCTCATGGGTCTGATCCTCGAGCGAGATCGTCGCGTGCATCTGCCAGAGCCACGAGTCCTGAACGGCCTGCGCGATCGACTTGCCGCGACCGTAGCGCTGCGACGCCAGGACCACTTGTTCTCGCCGCCGGTCGTCGATGCCATTCAGCAGGACGGTCGCACCCGGCTTGATCGCGCGGATCCGGTTGACGCTCGTCAGCGGCGGCAGATCCGGCCAGCGGGCGGCGGACGCCGCTTCACTCCCGGCAATCTGCGTGACCGCGTGCGACTCGCCGGCACGCGTCGGGCGGATCGACAACCGCGTCGCCAGGTTGTCGCCATCGGCGGTGTGCACGGCGCGGTCGAGCACCACCGGCAAGGCATCCGCGACGGCGGTTCCGGCGTAGCCGCCTTCGGCAAATGCGCGCGGCCCACCGAGCATCAACAGGCCGCCGCCGCGCTTCTCGACGAACTCCGCGATCATGCGGAGCTGGTCGCCGGAAAAGGCCGAGGCTTCGACGTTGCTCAACACCAAACCGCGATACCCGAACAGCTCCTCCCGCGTCCGCGGGAAGCCGCCGAGCAGATGCTCCGGATCGTCGATGCCGACGCGCAGGAACTTGTTCTCGGCCGTCCTCTGCAGGGTCACCACTTCGAGGTTCTTGTCCTCCTTCACCGCCTGGCGGAGAAACTTCATCTCGAAGCGAGGGTCACCTTCGTAGTGCAGGATCCGTTCGCGGCGGTCGAGGATCTCGACCATCGCCTCGCGCGCGTTGTTCTGGGCGATCGCCTCACCCTCGCGCGGCGCGATCTTGAATCTGAGGACCCGCGTGCCCGCATCCGCCGCCATGACGCGGACGCGGACCGACGCCGGTTCGCCATCGGGCGGAAGCTTCATCGACTG
The DNA here is from genome assembly GCA_013694845.1 of Acidobacteriota bacterium. Classification (GTDB taxonomy): domain Bacteria; phylum Acidobacteriota; class Vicinamibacteria; order Vicinamibacterales; family 2-12-FULL-66-21; genus JACDCA01. The sequence goes on along the minus strand of JACDBQ010000341.1, from coordinate 1,441 downwards.
CGACCCGACGATGCGCCCGCCGTCCTCGACGTCGAGGGTGACGGTTTCACCCGCGTAGCCCGTCTGCCGCACGACCGCGTCGATCAGCAGGGACGTGCCTTTGAGCGCCCGACGTGGTGTCGTGATGCGATCGACCTGGATGTCGCGGGCCAGGCGGTCCTGCCCGACGCCGACGGTGAAGACCGGCAGGGCGGCCGCCTTCATCGACAGCAGCGCATCGCGCAGCGCCGCGTCGGTGGTATCGGCGCCATCGGAGACCAGCACGACTCCGGCGAGCGGCAGACCAGCCAGCTCCTGCCGGGCCCCCTCGAGGGCGGCACCGAGCTTCGTCTGGCCGCCCGCGAAGCTGAGCTCTTCGGGCGTGGCCAACCGCGCCGCGGACGTCGAGAACCGGAACGTCCGCACGACGAAGCGATCCGACAGGGATTTGAGAACGCCTTGGGAAGGATCGGTGAACTGCTGGCGCGCGAAGTCGCCGCGCGATCCCGCCGGCCCGTCGGCGATCCGCATGCTGCGCGAGTCGTCGATCAGCAACGCGAGAAAGTTCTGCTGGGCCACCGCGGCCTTGATCACCAGGACGGGACGAAAGAGACAGAGCGCGACCACCGCGATCAACCCGAGGCGGAGGGCGAGGAGGATCAGCGTGCGGCCCGGCTGCCCGCCCTGAGGCCCGGCAGGCGCAGCCGCGCGCGCCAGCGCGCGGCGATAGCTCAAGATGACGATCGCGACGGCGACGACCGCCAGGCCCAGGGCGACGTAGGACCCCGAGGTGGGCGCGAAACGAAACTCTCCCTGCTTGAATACAACCGGCCGGTATTCGAACAGCAATCGGAAGAGCGCTTCGAGCAAGGGATCTCCGGGAGACGTGGACCTGAGCGGATTGTATAGCGCTTAGTTGTTCGACAGGACGGCGAAGACCGTCACGCGATCCCCGCACCTCTCCAGGGTTACTCCGTCACGGAGGAATCCGTTTACCCTGGCCTGGGGCCTGCGGTTCCCTTCACGACCGGTGCGGAGAACGATCCGGTATGGCTGTGCCTCATGCGCCGCCGCAACAACCATCGCCAACGGTACCGGCGTTCATCCCGGGGGCTGTGGGTTCCCAGGATTCCAAGGTTCCAGGGTTCTGCCCGGGGTCCGGGGTTACAGGAGCCAGGGGATACAGAGCCCCGGCGGCCAGCCGCGCGAATCGCAGCTGAAAACGAAGGTCATTCCGGGCAAGCGCGTCATCGACCTGCACCTCGACATGGAGGACGGCGGCCTCGGTGACGACTACCGGCAGACGACGGTCAGGCAGAATCGCGCGGTCGCCGCGGGCGCGGTCTCGATCTGGAAGCTCGCCGGCTTCGACTTCGACCCGCAGCAGGTCGACCGGATCTTCGACGCCGTCGCGCAAGGCGCGACCTCGCTGGTCATAGACATGCGAGGAAACCCCGGCGGC
>JACDBQ010000332.1 GCA_013694845.1 Acidobacteriota bacterium | reverse complement strand
TCTCCACTGTGTCGCTGCCAAGGCCCTGGTTGACGACGACCAGGTTCACGATCAGGAGCCCCACGGCGCCGAGATACATTGCCAGCGCCTGCCGGGTGAGCGCAGCAATCGTGAAGAGGACGGCTGCCGAGAGCAACAGATTAGGCAGCGCGAAAATCAGATAAGGCTGGAGGTAGGCGCCAATGCGGAACGGCGACCAGTTGAAATGCGTCAGCCAGGGCGAAAGAGTGGAGAGCGCGACACCGATGGGCGGTCCAAGCAGTACCACCGCGTTCACGAGGAACGACGCGGCGAACCGCCCGCCGAGGTAGTCGAGCTTCGTAATAGGCGCGGTGTTGAACAGAGCCTGAGTCCCCGTCGAGGCGTCGCGAGTCGCGGCGTCGCCGAAAATGCCGGCGGTCGCGAACATGGCGATGAAGCCGATGAAGCCGACTATCTCCGCGTAGTGAAGCGGCGCGTTGATGACGCGATCGTTGGCAGAGTCGCTGAAATGCGCCATCGCGATTGGCCCGAAGAACATCAGCGCTGTGTAGAGCCAGGTCGCCGGGCTGCGCAGCCGATAACTGAGCTCATAGCGGAAGATTTCCACGAACTTCATCGACTTGCCTCAGCGGCCGCCACAGCCGCCGGGCGAAGGTGGCCTCCCATTGCGCTGAAGTAGACGTCCTTGAGGTCTGGTTCGACCGCCTCGAACTCGGCTGCAGGTTGCGTTTCACTATAGACGTTCACGTAGGTCCGGCCTGCAAGCATCTTCGTGCTTATCACCGACATGTCGCTCTCGATGGAGGCGACGCTTTCCTTCGGCACCAGTTTTCGCCAGACTCGCCCGCGCACTTCTTCGATCGCCCGGAGCGGCTCGGCTTCGAGCAGGATCTCGCCGCCGTTGATTATCGCCATGCGCGTGCACAGCTCGGAGACATCCTCCACGATGTGCGTTGAGAGGATGATGATACTGTCCTCGCCGAGCGCGCTAAGCAGGTTGAGGAAGCGCACGCGCTCGGCGGGGTCGAGCCCGGCTGTAGGCTCGTCGACGATGATAAGTCGGGGATGGCCCAGCAACGCGATGGCGACGCCGAATCGCTGGCGCATGCCACCGGAGAAAGTGCCGAGTTTCTCCTTGCGCACGCTCCAGAGGTTCGTCTGCCGAAGCAACGCCTCCACTGTTTCGCGGCGATGCCCCTTGTCGGCGATTCCCTCTAGCGTGGCAAAGTGATCGAGGAGCCGCTCGGCGCTTTCTCTCGGGTAGACCCCGAACTCCTGCGGCAGATAGCCCAGAGTTTCGCGGACTGCGACTTTGTTTCTCAAAACATCGATGTCACCGAGACTGATGGAGCCGATGTCGGGCTCCTGAAGGGTGGCAATTGTCCGCATGAGGGTGGACTTTCCGGCGCCGTTGGGGCCAAGGAGTCCGTACATGCCGCGGGGGATAGTGAGCGAGACGTCGTTAAGTGCGCGAACGCCATTCGGGTAGGTCTTGGAAACGTTGCGAATTTCGAGTTGCATCAGTCCAGGTATTGGTAGTGTTCCGCCCTTACGGAGCCTCGCGCGGAAAGTTTTCAGCATCGCAAGACAGACGCGGAGGTTGTCGGAACCGCCTGGAATGAAAAAAATGCTTTGCGCGCCGGGCCCTGCTCACTCAGATTGGGGGCCGGACATCTGTTTTGTTTCGCTCACTGTCAGTCTGATGCTCCGCTCACACCGTCACAGGAAGCTTGCGCATGAAACGATCTGCCTGGCCCTTCGTAATCGCTTTGGGACTCGCCGCATGTCAGGATCAACCGGGCCCGGTCGCGCCGGCGCGAGACGCAGATCTGGCCCCGCCCGTACGGCCGGCGTTCACATCCGAGGTCATCCCTGGCCAGTACATCGTCGTCTTCAAGAATGACGTCGTCGACGTTAACGCGGCGGTGGCGCGGCTCATCGACACCTATGGTGGAACGAAGCGCTTCACATACAGCCGTGCCCTGAAGGGTTATGCCGCGCGGATGCCGGATGCGGTCGCTGAGTCTCTCCGTCTCAATCCTCTCGTAGCCTACGTCGAGCAGGACCGCACTGTCAGCCTCACAACCGTGCAGAGCGGCGCCACGTTCGGCATTGATCGCGTTGACCAGCGCAATCTTCCGCTCAGCACGACCTACGAATACAACGCTGACGGAACCGGCGTCACAGTCTACATCATCGACACTGGTATCCGGTTTGACCACGTAGAGTTCGGAGGGCGCGCCTCGACAGGATTCGATGCGGTCGATGGTGGCTCGGCCGATGACTGCAATGGCCATGGAACGCACGTCGCCGGTACTGTTGGCGGTACCACCTATGGTATTGCGAAGAATGTCAGTCTAGTTGCGGTACGCGTGCTCGACTGCGGTGGCAGCGGGGCGACATCCGGTGTGATCGCCGGGATCGACTGGGTCACAGGCAATCACGCGGCGGGTTCACCGGCCGCGGCGAACATGAGTCTCGGCGGCGGTGCCTCAACGGCGCTCGACAACGCTGTCATCAATTCGATAGCTGACGGGGTGACTTACGGGGTCGCCGCCGGGAACGGCAACTTCCTCGGCATCCCTCAGGACGCCTGCGGCGGATCACCGGCTCGAGTCGGGGCGGCGTTGACGATTGGATCGACCACCAATACCGATGCGAGATCCTCGTTCTCCAATTACGGCACCTGCGTGGACCTCTTCGCGCCGGGCTCGAGCATTACATCGGCGTGGTATACGAGTGCAACCGCCACGAACACCATCAGCGGTACGTCGATGGCGACTCCTCACGTGGTGGGCGCGGCTGCGCTGTACCTCCAGACGAATACGTCGGCTACGCCGGCGCAGGTCGAGACGGCCCTGGAGAGCAACGCTACCGCTGGCAAGGTTACGAACCCGGGCACGGGGTCTCCGAATCTCCTGCTTTACACAGCGTTCATCGGCGCCGGTGCGCCGCCACCACCACCACCG
>JACDBQ010000317.1 GCA_013694845.1 Acidobacteriota bacterium | reverse complement strand
TCCGCCGGTCGCTGATCCTTATCGACGCGATGGGCCCAGATGACCTGCTCGGTCGAGGTCATCCTGCGCGCGTCCGCGGGATCCGGCCAGTCAACCGACGGCTTGGTCAGAACGGACTTCTTGAGCTCGTTGCGGCCAACGGTGAAGATTCCCCCGCTCCGTCGGATCTCTTCTTCCTTCGCTGATAACGGCACCGGGCTGTAATCATTGCCCTGGGTTTCATTTCGAAGCCTTCGCGTGACCGGGTCGAAGCTGAACGCATCACCATCCTGCGCGTCTGCCACCGCCTCGGGGCTCTGAACCACGTGAAGTCCGAGGTTGAAGCTGTTGCGCCTGAAGATATCCCCCATGTTGTTGGCGGCGACGACGACCAGTTCGAGCCCGGCCTCGTCGGCGACACTCTTCAGCCCCGCCGGACTCATTTCGCGCGACGACCCGATAGCAAAACGATCCCCGGCGATCACGAAGTTCTGGCCGCTGTGGACCCGCGCGCGGAAGTCCGGCATCAAATAACGAAAGGATCCGGCCTTCCATTTCTCGTCGAGGGTCTCCAGACTCTCCGAAACGCAATCGGCCGCCGGGGTGATCTGATCCGTATCGATGGCATCGAGCTTCTTCGCGAACCTGGTACCGGGAAGGCTTTTCGGGTCCCAGAAAATCAGCGCTGTACCGCGAATGACCGTCGAGCTGGATCCGGCGACGGCGGATTCCATCAGTGAGGCAGCGGAGACACCCTCTTTCAGGCGGGCGGGTTCGATCGTATGCATCTTCATCAGTTTAGCCCGGCGGATTGGCCGGTGCGGGGTTTGCGTTGACGGGTCGTGTGCAACGCTTCGTGATCGGCTTATGCCTTCTGGTGGCGACCGCCTGTGGGCGGACGTCCGGACCCCGGCTGTTCGATCGCACCACGCCACACGAGCAGTATGCGGGTTCACTGAGAGAGGCGGGGCTGGCCGACACCGCGCTCGCGCGTGACTGGCTGGCGGCCGCTGGGCGCGCGATTGACGAGCCGATCCCAGCGACGTTGCCGCTGGTCAACGACGTGCGGCACGTCCCGGCCGAACCGCGTGCTTACGGCTACCGATTGCAGCTACAGCGGGGACGAGTGCTGCGCGTCGAGCTGACGGTGGAGGCCCCAGAGCCGGCCCTGGTGTTCATCGACCTGTTCGCCGCAGGCGAGAAGGGACAACCGCCGCGGCATGTCGACAGCGCGGAGCGGGGCGTGGCACGCCTCGAGCACGAGATCGATCAGGACGGCGCCTACATCCTGCGCCTTCAGCCTGAGCTCCTTCGTGGCGGCACGCTCAAGATCGGCCAGCGCACTACGGCGGCGCTGACGTTCCCGGTGGCGGGCCGCACATCGGCCGCCGTCCAGAGCTTCTTTCTCGATCCACGCGACAACAATCGTCGCGAGCATCACGGGATCGACATCTTTGCCCCGCGGAACACACCGGTGGTCGCGGCTGCGGACGGGTTCGTCTCACACGTGGGCACCAGCGCGCTCGGTGGCCACATCGTCTGGGTCTGGGATCCTCAGCGCGGTCAGTCTCACTACTATGCGCATCTCGAGAAGCAGGCGGTGGTGACCGGCGAACGGGTTAGAGCCGGCAATCTCGTCGGTTATGTCGGCAATACCGGCAACGCGCGGTCGACGCCCCCTCACCTGCATTTCGGCATCTATCGGCGTGGTGAGGGGCCGATCGACCCGCTGCCCTTCGTCCAGGGTGCCCGAGGGCCCGACGTTCCTGTGGTCACGGCCTGGCGGCCGGGCGGTGACCGGCGCACTCGATCACCGGCTGCGGAGGGTATTTCGGAAACCGGGCATCGGTTTCAGACAGGCGGCAGCGATAGAACCGGGAGCCGCGATCATTGGTGATCACCTGGACGTTCGCACACCCCGGGCACAGGCCGTCGCGCGGGACAGGTTGCCGGGGTCCGCGCGAATCGTTCATCATGGATGTCTATGTTTACCTCGGAAGCGGTCACGCGGGGCGTCAGGGTACAGGTCGAATCGCAGTTCGACCCGGAACGTTCGGAACCGTCCAGGAACCAGTGGTTCTTTCTCTACAGCATCACCATTGCGAATGAAGGGCCAGACACCGTCCAGCTCCTGACCCGCCACTGGATCATCACCGATGGCACCGGCGCGGTCGAAGAAGTGAGAGGGCCAGGTGTTGTCGGCAAGCAGCCGATCCTGAAGCCGGGCGAGTCGTTCGAGTACACGTCCGGTTGCCCGCTCGCGACCGCTTTCGGGTTGATGGAAGGCACCTACCAGATGGTGACCGAGGGTGGCGAGCGGTTCGACGCGAAGGTGGCGCCCTTCACGTTGAGTGAACCGTATACCGTGCACTGATCGGCGTCAGTCGAAGTCACAGTCCACGGCCAGCGCATCGGTCAGAAGCGTCAGGTAGCGGGCCCTCGGCACGTCCATGGCGCCAAACTGTGCGAGGTGCCCGGTCGTCCACTGCGTGTCGAGCAGGACGAAGGCCCGCTCGCGCAATCGTTCCACCAGAGCGACGAGCGCCACCTTGGACGCGTCGGTCACGTGGTGGAACATGGACTCGCCGAAAAAAGCGCCGCCCAGCGCTACGCCGTAGAGGCCGCCGGCGAGTTTGCCGTCCTGCCATGCTTCGACCGAGTGCGCGTACCCGGCCTCGTGCAGGGCGCAGTAGCTCTCGAAGATCTCGTGGTCGATCCAGGTCCCAGCGTCCTCCCGCTCTCGCTCGGCGAGCGCGCAGGCGCGAATCACCTCCTCGAAACCCTTGTTGATGTGGATCTGAAAGGCGCCGGCCCGAATCACCCGTGCGAGACGCCGGGGGTAGTGAAACGTATCGAGCGGGATGAGGCCTCGGGGATCGGGCGAGAACCAGCGGATGTCCCCTTCCCCGACCGCCATCGGGAACCATCCACTGGCATACGCGGAGACCAGCAAGTCAACCGGCAGCATGCCTCATCTGAGGACGAGAACGGCGCAGCGGCCTCTCTCGAGCAGCGCGTGCGCGAGGCCGGTGTCGCGGTCGCCGGCCCGTGCCTGGACGATCGCGAGCGCCACGTCGTTCTCGGTCGTATACCGGACCAGTTCTTCGGCCGCAGGGCCCATGCGCAAGGCGAACAGGATGCCGAGCCGTTCCTGTTCCTCGTGGGGGATCAGCCGCGCGAGCCGGTCGCGCGCCTCGGTCTCCATGGCCTCGTGCAGTTCGGGCAGCCGCTCGGCGCTGAGTTCGGCCGTCCAGCCGGCCGAGAGGGGGTCTTCAATCGTGTAGAGCACGTGGAGCCGGGCACCGAAGGATTCAGCCATGCGCCGGGCAAACAGCACCGACCGATCGAACGCTTCGTCGGGACTGCCGTGCAGCAGAATCTCTCGCATATCACTTTGCGTCATCGTATCTCCTCAACTGACCTCGCCTGCAAGCGGCGTGCTACCGTTTCACAGCTTCCAGCTGCCAGCTGCCAGCTGCCAACATGGAAAGCCGCAGCTAAGAAGCTGGAGACTGGGAGCTGGTAGCTGGTAGCATCTCCAGATGCCCAAGCTCACAGTTGAAGGATTCGAAACGGTCGACGTCGCAGACGGGAAGCGCCTGGTGCTCGCGATTGAGCAGGACGCCAAGGTCGACATCCTCCATGCCTGCGGAGGGAACGCCCGCTGCACCACCTGTCGCGTAGAATTCGTCGAGGGTGAGCCGGATCGGATGACGGCGGCCGAACAGCAGGTGCTGGCGGCGAAGGGCGCCACAGGCGTGCGTCTGTCCTGCCAGATCACGTGCGATCACGACATGACCGTCCGCGCGATCAGCCGCCTCGAAGGCAGCGGCCGCGCCGATGCGGGCGGCCCACCCGCCTCGGAGATCGCTCCGACA
>JACDBQ010000309.1 GCA_013694845.1 Acidobacteriota bacterium | reverse complement strand
TCGACAGATAGAGCAGCGACGCCGCGGTGCGGCTGGTAAAGAACAACTGCTGCCACTCGCCTCGAATGGTTCCGGCAACGAGCATCATCAGGCCGCCCGACAACATCTGCAACGCGGTGGTGCCCAGGATGTGATCGTTGCGCCCTCGTCGCTTGGAGTAAGACGAGCCAAGCGCCCAACCGAGGGACGCGATCTGCAGCGCGATCACACCCGCCAGGAAGCGGCGGTCCGCGCCGCGGTCGAGCGCGAGGTCCGGCCACACGAGCACCAGGATCCCGGCAAAGCCAATCAACAGGCCCAGGATCGTGTTGCGGCGCAGTCGCTCGCCGTCCGGTAGGAAGGCTTCCACCCCCGCCATCCAGAACGGAGAGGTGGCGACGAGCACGGCGGCCAGACCGCTCGGCACCCACTGCTCCGCGAACACTACGCCGCCATTGCCCAGCCCGAGCAGCAGAAAACCCAATAAGGCGATGCTGCCCCAGCGAGCCGGGGGCGGCAGTGTTTCGCCGCGGAGCAGGACGTAGACCGTCAATAGACTTCCCGCGAAGGTCCACCGCAACCCTCCCATCAGGGCCGGCGGAATCGATTCGAGGCAGATGCGGATACCGAGATACGTGGTGCCCCAGATGACGCACACCGCGATCCACGAGAGATAGGCGAGCCGGCGCTCGCGGGGCGTTGTCATCTCACCAGTGTCGTGCGAGCAGCGTTCGCAGACAAATGCCAATCTCTGCCTGGCCGAGCCATGGACGGATCAGCGCGGTTTCGCGTCCGGCGTCGAGGCCGGCATGTCGCGGGGCCATGGCGAAAACCCGCGGATCCGTCCCGCCGCCGCTTCGGCCCCGATCAGTTCCCGTCCGGAGCCCTGGGCAAGCCACTCCGCGAACTCGGCCCCGGCAGCATTCTTCGGATCGGCAATGACCGCGTAGGTATTCAGCAGTCGCGGATCTCCCGCATTAAGGATGGTCAGCGTCACGGATCCCGCGAGCGCTTCGAACGTTGCTCGATCGGTCAGCGTGTATGCGCCGCTGCTGCCGGCGATCCGCAGCGTCTGTCCCATGCCCGCTCCGGCGATGACCAGCCGCTGCGCCGCCGGAGCGACTCCGGCTGCCGACCAGAGCTCCCGCTCACGCTCGTGGGTTCCTGATTCATCCCCACGGGAAAGAAACGTCGCGCCCGATCCCGCGATGCGCCGCATGGCTTCTGCGGCGTCCGTGGCGCCCCGCACATCCGCGGAATCCCCGGGGGGGCCAACGATCACGAAGTCGTTGAACAGGATCTTGCGATATCGCCAGGACGGGTGTGTCTTCAGCATCGCGGTCTCGCGGGCGGGCGCGTGACTGATGACCACGTCTGCCGTGCCCGCCGCGAGCATCTCGAGCGCGCGGCCGCTCCCCACAAGGAGCGTTCGCACCCGCGCGTTAGTGTAGCCGGGAAGGATCCGGTCGAGGAGGCCGCTGTTCCCGACGCTGGTCGTCGTCCCCAGCACGACCAACCCTTCCGCTCTCGAGCATGCCGGCGCGGCGACGACCAAGAAGCATAGTGCCAGCGAAACGACCGCGCGGCTCACATGAAGCCGAACGTCCCGCGACCCAGCCATGTCCCTCCGTCCACTGTCAGGATCTCGCCGGTGATGTAGCCTGCGCCTGGAGCAGCCAGGAAAGCGACCGCATCAGCAACCTCCGCAGGTCTCCCCCACCGCCCGAGCGGGACCATGTCGGTGATCCGCTGCACGTCGTCGGCCGTCGCCCACAACTGCTTCGCCGCCCCGGGTGACTCGATCGGTCCTGGCGCCACGGCATTCACGCGGATCTTGTGCCGGGCCCACTCGGCCGCAAGCGTCTGGGTCATCGACATCACGCCGGCCTTTGCGGCGGCGGAGTGGATTGTGCCGGCGCTTCCGGTCCACACGTAGTTGGCCAGTATCGAGACGATGGCGCCACCGCCGCCCCGCGCGATCATGTGCCGGCCGACCGCGCGCGAGCAGTAGAAGCTCCCGTTCAGGACGATGCCGATGACCGCATTCCACCCATTGGGCGAGAGCTCCTCCGCCTGGCACACGAAGTTCCCTGCGGCGTTGTTGACCAGGATGTCGATCCGGCCGAAGTGGCGGATCGTGCGCTCGACCATCTCGTCCACCTGCTCGGGATTGCGGACGTCGATCTGCACGGCGAGCGGGTCGAGCCCGGCAAGCCGAAGCTCCGCACTCCCCTTCTCCAGATTGGCGGAGTTACGGCTGCCGATGACGACGCGGGCGCCAAGCTCGCCAAGCCGCCTGGCGATCGCCAGGCCGATTCCGGTGCCACCGCCGGTCACCACTGCGACCTGGTCCTTGAACAGTGAAGGAATGAACATGGGAAACAGAATAAGCCGGATGCTAAGATCTCGACGCTGGTGACCACACTTCGGCCGGAAGAATTCGCGCGGCTGTTCGAGGCCGTTCATGAGGGTGTCTACATCGGCCTCATCACGCCGGACGGCACCCTCACGCTCTCCGCCAACCCGTATCTCAGGCTCATGTTCGGGTACGCCGCAGACACACCGGCGCTGGACGTGCGGCCGTTCGACGCCGAACGCTTCGTCGACGCGCAGGCGCGCGAAGCCTTCGTCGACCGGCTCACCCACGACAACTCCCTGACCGATTACCTGCTGCGGCTGCGGCGCGCGGACCGCGCACCGATGTGGGTCGAGGTAACCGCCCACGCCGAGCGCGACGGCACCGCCCTTCGCGTCGAAGCGTTGATGCGGGACGTCAGCGAACGCAAGCGC
>JACDBQ010000289.1 GCA_013694845.1 Acidobacteriota bacterium | reverse complement strand
CGGTGGTTCGTTTCTGGGCCGCGAACCTGCTCGGGGAATACCCGGAACTGGACTGGGTCGAGACCGAGCTCGCGACGCTGGTGAACGATCCGGACGCACGCGTCCGCAAGGCGGTCATCCAGTCGCTCGGCAAGGTTGGTGACACCATCGCGGCCTCGGCGGCACTGCGCATGCTCCGCGATCCTGCCCCATTCGTCCGCGCGCACGCCCCACGGGCGCTCGGTGAGCTCGATCGACCCGAGGAGGCGCCGGCCGTCGCGGAGCTGCTCGGGGATCCCGACTGGTGGGTTCGAGTCGCGGCCAAGCAGTCCCTGGAAACGATGGGCTCCGAGGTCTGGCCGGTGCTGATGCGCTGCCTGGATCATCCGGACGAGTTCGTTCGCAACGGCGCCGCGGAAGTCTTTCAGAATCTCGGTATCCTCGACAGCCTGATCATGATGGAAGCCGCGTCTGATGACCCGAGCGGTTCGAAAGTCGACTTGCTGCGGCGGATCGCGTCGGCGGGTGGCATGCGAATGACCAACTCGCTGATCGAACGCGCCGGTCCGGCCGCGGCGCCGCGCGTACGGCGATTGCTCGCGACGATGGGGCTCGAACAGGCCGGGGCGGCGTGATGACTGGTCTGCTGTCGTCGATCGCTGCTTTCACCATCACGCTCTCGCTCGGCTACCTGATGATCGTAGCCGCCGCGTCGGTGGCCGGCGCCATTGCCCGCGGCGGGCGGCGCGAGCGCGCCGTGGACGCCTACGAGGCGCTTGCCGTATCCCGCTTCACGATTCCCGTGAGTGTGATCGTGCCGGTGGATCGCGACGGCGTGCCGCTGGCTCGGCTGATCGAGTCGCTGCTGGATCTGAACTACCCTGAGCTCGAGGTCATCGTCGTCGCCGACTCGATGTCCGAAGCGGGGATGGAAGCGATCAGGCGCGACTGGTCGCTCGAGCCCAAGGAATTCTTCTACCGTCGCACCCTCGAGACCGCGCCCATCGTCCGCATCTATGGCAGCGAGCGCGACGCGCGTCTCGTGCTCGTGGAGAAGACGGCGGGAGGTCGTGCCGACGCACTCAACTGCGGCGTCAGTGTCGCGCGTTTCCGGTACGTCGTTTCCATGAGCCCGGACGTGGTGTTCGACCGGGACGCGTTGCTGCGACTGATGGCTCCCGCGCTCCGTGACCCCGCCACCGTGCTTGCGGTCACGAGCTACGTTGAACGCCGGGCGGAGAGGACGTCACCCGACGGACCGCGTCCGTCCGGCGAGACCGCCCACGCGATGGAGTGGACCCGCGCAGCCGACGACTACCAGCGCCTCGCGTCCATCCGTTCCTGGATGGCGAGCCGGCTGGCGTGGCACCAGCTGCGATGCGGGCTTCCGCCGCGCGAGGGTGTGGCGGCGTGGCGCCGGGATGCCGTGCTGGAGCTGGGCGGCTTCTCGGTCAACGCCGCGGACCCGGAGCTCGACCTGCTCGTGCGCCTTCAGACGTCAGGCGCGAAGCTCGCCGCCGGGCGCGTCGTCCGGACGTCCGAAGTCTTCGGGCACGCGGACACGATGGATGTCGCCGGCGCCGCGCAACTCGTGAGCCGTCGTCAGCGCGCCGTGCTCGAAGCGTTGAGCACGTTCCGCAGGAATCCCGGCACCCATCCCGCGCGCCGGACGATGATGTTCGTGCTCGCGGTGGAGCTGCTGACGCCCGCCGCGCAGGCGGCTGCGATCGTGCTGATACTGGCGCGAACGATCGTGGGGTGGGCCGGCTGGTCGGCCCCGGGCCTCGTCCTCTTGATGCTGACGTTCGGTTACGGGTTGGTGTCGGCTTCCGCTCTGCTGCTGCGCGGCGGCACGCCTGGCGCACCGTCCGGTGCCGATCTCAAACGCCTGCTGATCCGCGCGCCGCTGGAACTTGCCGTTTACCGCCCGGCACTCCTGTGGTGGCGGTTCGCGGCGCGCTGACGAGGCAAACTCTTCTCCGGGTGCCGGACTCTATTCGACGTTCTGCAGTACGAACCACCGAGATACACGGTGCCAGCACACACACACAGGAAACTCCCGCCGAGCACCGAGCACCCGCGTGAAGTCCGCCGCCCCCCGGCTCTCTAACGATTAACGAGAACCCCCGGAACGGTGTCGTCGGTGTCTGGCGCTTGATCGGAGGCACCCGACGGGCGGAGCGGTGGCAGGACGACTTTGTGGCGTCGTGCGGGTTCGGGGGTGCCCTGCCGGAAGGACCGGTAGTCGACCTTGCAGCCGTGGGCCATCAGGAAGTTGTGGAACCGCTTGTAGTCATCAGTCGGGATACCGAATAACCGCAGCAGGCCGCGATAATTTCCGTGGGTCGTCCGCAGTCCGCGGATCACGAGCTCGCGCACGTCGTGCCTGGTGATGTCGCGCGACAGGAAGATCGGGTGGACGTGTTCCCAGAAGGAATAGCCGCCCGAGACGAGCGCGTCGTACAGGTCGTCGGCGGTCTGGCGGCGGCGTTCACGCTGCGGCAACAGACCGTCGCCCGCGGTGCGGACGGTGGGTGGCAGGTGTCCGATGTCGATGATCTCGCGATCGGCGAACCACATGGCCTGCTCGATGACGTTCTGCAGCTCCCGGATATTGCCCGGCCAGCGATACCGCTGGAGCATGATCATCGCGTCTTCCGACACTTCCATTGGGCGCTCGGCACGCTTGAGCAGGTGCGTCACCAGCAGCGGAATGTCGTCGCGCCGTTCGCGCAGGGGTGGCACATGGATGTGGATGACGCGGAGGCGGTAGAGGAGGTCTTCCCGGAACTCGCCGGCCGCCACTCGTTCCGGCAGACTGCGGTTGGTGGCGGCGACCACGCGGACGTCGACGTGGGTGGTTTCTTCGTGCGCGCCGACCGACTGGATCTCGCCGGTTTCGAGGAAGCGCAGCAGGAGGGCCTGCATGCGGAGGCTCATCTCTCCGACTTCGTCGAGGAACAGGGTGCCGCCATGCGCCATCTGGAGCTTGCCGCGCTTGTCGCGGTAGGCGCCGGTGAAGCTGCCTTTGACGTGTCCGAACAGTTCCGACTCGAGGAGTGTTTCGGTGAGCCCGGCGCAGTTGACCGCGATGAAGGGACCGGTCGCGCGCTTCGAGCTGACGTGGATCTGGCGTGCGATGACGTCCTTGCCGACGCCGCTTTCCCCGGTGATCAGGACCTTTGCATCACCTTGCGCGGAGCGCCGCGCAATGGCGAGCACCTCTAGCATGGCGGCGCTGCCGGCAATGATCGTGGGGGCGCCCACGGAGTTGGGCCGCGCCGTTGCTCTGGTGGTAATTGGTAGATCGTTCATGCCACGGAGTCCCAGATTTTATCCGACTCGCTCGCCGAATGGGGATCACTGTTCTGCGCAGGGGCAGATTCGCAACCTCCGGACCACGACCACAGGTGGAGTCTAAGCTCAATAGTTAGAGTCAGTTACACGCCAACCACAGGTTTCCGGCAAAGGCCCGTCTGTTACGAAAATTGCACGTCGACCCGGCAGGATCGTTATTAACGCCAAATATGTCTAGTGGAGGGTTGGTCCGACCTCCCCGTCCTGCCATAGCTGGTGCGGTCGTGCGTGCTGGGTTACGGTCCACACCTCGGAGCAGTCGTCGCACTGGTAGTAGACAAAGATGAGGCAGCCGCCGATAACCATGGCGGCACCGGACCGGCAGAACGGACACGGAAACTCCGACGCCTCGGTAGTGTGCACGCTCACCTCTTCATCAAGACGATTGCCACGTGAACATGCTCGGATTCGGCGCAAATTCAGCGAACTTGGGTGGCTCCTCCGGCACCCCAAGCGCTCTGGCGCGAACTAAGGTCTTCGCCTGCGGCGACTTCTGTCGCCAGAAATGAGCCGCCCCCACTTTCTTCAGCCGCTGCTCCGGCGGTCTGCGGGCACCCCACTTCTCCGGAATACGCGGTCCGGGCTACCGGTCGCCACCAATATTGAAGCGGCCGTCTCCTCGACCGACCGCCGACGCGGGTTGCTCGGGCGTGACGGCCTGGCTCCCGGGCAGGCGCTGGTGATCGCGCCCACCAACCTGGTTCACACCTTTGCCATGCGGTTCGCGATCGACATCCTGTTCGTTACGCGCGACGGTCGGGTCCTCAAGGTGGCCAGCGCCGTGCCACCACGCCGGATCGCCGGTGCCTGGGGAGGTTTCGCGGTCGTGGAGATGGCGGCCGGGGGCGCGGAGTTCTCAGATACCCGCGCCGGGGACGTAATAGAGATCGTTCTCTCTTAGGCTCTCGGCTTTAGGCTTTAGGCTTCAGGTCAGAGCTGAGAACCAAAGCCCAGAGCCCAAAGCCCAAAGCCCGCGGTACGCCCCCCGATTCCCCTCCGAAAAACCGTGTTGAACCGTGTCTTCGAACCGTGGCTGGTGTGCGCCCGCCCCCAAGCGGCCGAAGTCTTGTCTCACCGGCCAATGTATTGCCCCCGAGCAGACTTCCAGGTAGGGCTCCGCGAACGTCGGTGTGGAGATACTCGCAGCTAAGTGCAGGCCGATCATACGTTTACAGCGTATATCCGCAGCCTGACACGTTCGGGCATCTCGCTTGCGATTAAGAATTGCGCGGCGCGACGGTGAGTCGCAAAGCAAGCAATCAAACAAGCTAACGCGGTTTTCGCACCCCGAGGTGTTCATGTCTGGTCGGCGGTCACATCCGAGGTATGCGGTGGCGACACCCTGGAACGGCGCGATGAGGGTCCTCCGGGACGTCAGCATCCAGCGCACCGAGGGAGACGGGTTGCAGGCAGTAAGCCACGTGCCCGGGATCGCCGGTGAGGACATGACGCTGGACGTAATCGGAGCCGGCACGACGCTCGGCTTGAAGGTGCGGGTGATCGACAGCCGCCCGGTGATGATCGAGGGCGCCGTGCGCCATCGGATCCGCCTGGCGCTGGTGAATGTGGCCGACGATGCGGCGGTGCGGGCAGTGACTGAAGTAGCGGCCGTCGCGGAGGCGATGTGAGCGAGTCGGCCCTCGATGCGCTGCTCGGCGCCCCCGACGTGGTTGCGGTTCTCGGTCGGGACATCGCGGTGCGGCTGATTGACATCAGCAAGTCGGGCTGCATGATCCACAGCGAAACGCGCCTGGCCGAAGGGACAACCGGAACGCTGCGGCTCACGTATGGCGGCGCGGATTACATCGACGACGTCCGGATTGTGCGGTGCCAGGCGTCAAACGGCGGCGATGGCTGGTATCGGTTGGGTGCGCAGTTCCTGTGGACGAGCAATCCCAGCGAGCGATCGCTCCGTAGAGTAATCGCGGGGGTCCAGTCGGGAGCGCTTCACTCGGTCAGCTTCGAAACGAATCGACAGAATTAAAGATTCCTCTGTGGTGGGGGATTACGACGCGATCGGGTGGCACAGCCGATCGAGTTCAGGCAAGCGACTGTGCAAGTGGTAGTGCGGCGAATCACGTGTCCAGCGCCATTTCTGGCGAGCAGAGCCTCCGGGCTCATAAGGGATACAGCGGTCGCCACCGCCCAGATCACTCGGGATGTCCCGCAGTCATTCAACCGGTCAACGTAATGGAGAGTGTGATGAAGAATCTGATGAACCGTTTCGTGAATGAGGAAGCCGGCCAGGACCTGATCGAGTACGCGCTCCTCGCGGGCCTGATCGCACTGGTCTGCGTCGCAACCATCACGTCGGCGGGCGGCAAGGTGTCGGGTCTGTTCGGTAAGGTCAACACCGCAATTCCTTAGTGCCGGAAGGGTGGACCGCCTGAGTGGCTGGTCTACCCTCGAGTTCGAGAGTTGCTGCCGAACGGTCGTTCGGTGGACGAGAAGTCAAACTGTCTTGATGGAGAAGTAATGAAGAATCTGTTCAGTCGTTTTGTGAATGAAGATGCCGGTCAGGACCTGATCGAGTACGCGCTGCTCGCGGGGCTCATCGCGCTGGTTTGCGTCGCGACGATCACGTCGGCTGGCGGCAAGGTGTCCGGCCTGTTCGGTAAGGTCGACACTGCGATTCCTTGATGCCTGAAGGGTGGAGTGCTCCAGTGGCCGCTCCACCCTTTGACTTGGAGCGCGCCGTCGCCGAATGGTCGCCGGTGGAGCACGGTGTTAACGCTGTTCGTCAAGCTCAATACTGCATCCTTAATAATGCCGGCTGGTCCAACCGCCATGAGGCGGTCGGCGGCCAGGTCGAGCAGGTCGGCGGAGGCTGTTGGGCTCCCTCCCGATGACAAGCTCTTTACGGAGAGACGTGATGAAAAATTTGTTCAGTCGTTTCGTTAGCGAGGAAGTCGGTCAGGATCTGATCGAGTACGCGCTGCTTGCGGGCCTCATCGCCCTCGTCTGCGTGGCAACGGTCACCTCGGCGGGTGGTAAAGTGTCGACCTTCTTCGGCAAGGTCCCCGCCGCAATTCCTTAGTCTGAGGGTTGGCGGTTCGTCTCAGGGCACCAAACGAGGGTCAAGACCTCATCGAGGACGGTTTTTCGGACTGCGTTCTCGGTCGCTGCCGTGCTTGGTACGCGTCACCGGGCACGACACTAATCGGCAGCTGCCAGAAGACAGCGAGTCTTCGACCCCATAACCGTGCCATTTATCGATATGCGTAACACTCTGCTGCGATTCATACAAGACGACAGCGGTCAGGATCTGATCGAGTACGCGCTGCTGTCGGCGTTCATTGGCGTGTGTGCGGTCGTAGCCTGGACCAACATCCCCCCCAAGCTGGCCACCGCGTACGCCGCCTGGGACACGAATGTTCAGAATCTCTCGAGCTGCACCCCGGACCCGGGCGGGGGCGGCTGCTGAGTTTCCCAGGATTGACCGAGAATAGACAGTAGACCAATGACCGTTTTTCACGTCGCAACGATCGGTATCACGGTTGTGGCGGCGGCCTGGGACCTGAAAACCAGGCGGATTCCCAATTTTCTGACGTTCGGGGCGGCACTGGCGGGCCTTCTCGCCCACACTTATTCCGGCGGCTGGGCAGCCGGGGGGTGGGCGGTTACGGGGTGGCTCGTCGGCGCCGCATTCTTCATGCCGTTCTTCGCGCTCGGCGGAATGGGTGCCGGTGACGTCAAACTGCTGGCGGCGATCGGCGCCTGGCTCGGGCCCGGCCCGACGGTCTGGGTAGCGCTGTTTTCGCTCATCGCCGGCGGCGTGATGGGCCTCACAGTGGCCTTGGCTTACGGCTATCTGACCCAGGCGATCGCAAACATCTCGTGGATGTTTCAGTTCTGGCGTCAGGAAGGGCCGAAACCCGTTCCGGAGATGACGCTCGCGACGCATCACGGCCCCAGGCTCGCGTACGCGGTCCCGGTTTTCGCAGGATTGATGGTGACGTTATGGCTCCAGTGAAATCGATGACGGGGCGGTTGAAATCGCAGCGCGGCGCTGAACTGATCGAGTTTGCCCTCATTTTCCCTCTGCTGCTCCTCGTGGTCCTGGGGATCATCGACTTCGGGTTCCTCTTCCAACGCTACGAAGTGCTGACCAATGCCACGCGCGAGGGCGCCCGGATGGCGGTGCTGCCCGGCTACACGACTCCTGACGTGAAAAGCCGGGTGTGCTCTTACCTGGTGGGTGGTGGCATCCCCACGACGGGTTGTCCCGGCACGAATCCGAGCAATCCGTCGGTGACCGTGACCAATGACACGATCGCCATGCCGTCCGGTCTTCCGGCACTCCAGGTCAAGCGGGTTCAGCTGACCTACAGCCATAACTTCATGTTCATCGGTCCGATCATCGGCCTGATGGGTGGCACCTGGTCGAACTCCAAGGCCATCACGACTGTCGCAATGATGCGCAAAGAGGTTTCAACCCCCTAAGCCCTCCTTCGGCGCCAAAGTAGCTCAGAGAATTCAAGCAAGTGGAGACTGATCGATGAATCGCAGCACCAGGACTTTCATAGTGGTTGCAATCGCCGTTGGCGTCGCGGCCCTCGCCAGTTTCGGCGTGTTCCGCGCCATTCAACAGATGCCCGTACGCGAGGTGGAGGTGCGGAGCCTGCACCAGGTCGTCGCGGTACGTGCCCTTCAGATGGGTCAGATGATCACCAAAGATGACGTGAAGCTGGTGGCCTGGCCGGCGAGCAGTCCCGTAGAGAGTGGATTCACGGAAGTCGACAAAGTTCTCAATCGGGGGCTGATCGACAGCGTCGTCGCCAACGAACCGCTGACCGAATCGAAGCTGGCGTCACTCGAGGCTGGCGCCGGGTTGTCCCCGACGATTACGGAAGGCATGAGAGCGCTATCGGTCAAGGTCAACGACGTCATTGGCGTGGCCGGTTACGTCGTTCCGGGCGCCCACGTAGACGTCATCGTGACGTTGACCAACCGTAACAGCCAGGAGTCGATGACCCGCGTTGTCGTGAGCGACGTCGAGGTGCTGACGGCTGGCACGAGCATCGACCGCGAGAAGGCGCGCGAGGGGGCGGCGATGCCGGCCAGCGTCGTCACACTGCTGGTGACCCCGCAGGATGCCGAGCGAATCGCGCTCGCCGCCAACGAGGGATCGATCATGCTGACGCTGCGGAATCCGCTGGACCGCGCCCAGACGCAGACGGCGGGGATCCGGACTGCCGCCCTGCTGGGCGAGCCATCGGCGCCGGTCGTCGTGAAGTCGAGCGGAGGCCGTCGTGTCGTCGTCAGGGCGCCTGCGCCGGTGGCCCCTCCATTACCGAAGGTCTACACCGTCGAGACCTTCCGCGGTGCCAAACGTGGAGAAGAGGTCATTCGTTGATGAGAACAGCTTTCGTGAGGTACGCCGCCACGGCGGTCGTGCTGGCCCTGACGTCATCGCTTGCCGCCCAGGGGCAGTCGCAGCCCGCGACGCCGACCGTGCCGCGTGAGACCGCCGAAGTCTTCGAGAAGGTTCAGCTCACCGCCGGGCGCTCCACGGTGGTGACGACCGAGTTCGACGTGACCCGCATCGCAGTGACGAATCCGGACGTGGCTGACGCCGTCGTGGTTCAGCCCAGGGAGATCCTGGTCGACGGCAAGAAAGCGGGCACGATCAGCCTCATCGTCTGGGGCGGGAGCACACGGAAGCAGTACGACGTGGTGGTCGAGCAGCCGGTCGCGCCTCTCGAGCAGCAGCTGCGGGCGTTGTTCCCAGGCGAGGATGTAACTGTATCGACGAGTGAGGGGGCGACGCTCCTGTCAGGCCGCGTATCCAGCACGAATGTGATGCTGCGGATGGGTGAGATTGCCACGGCCTCCATTCCGAAGGCGCAGCTGGTGAATCTGCTGCAGGTGCCCGGCGGGAGCGACAGCCAGCAGGTCATGCTGCAGGTCCGGTTCGCCGAGGTGAACCGCCGAGCGCTGACCGAGGCTGGCCTCGGGTTGTTCCTGACGCGTAACCGGTTTCTTGGACGCTCGACGACGCAACAGTTTGCCGCGCCAACGTTTGAGAGCGAGGGTGGCGAAGACAAGGTTGTCTTCAGCGATTTCTTGAATCTTTTCTTGTGGGATCGTGAGCTCGGCGTCGGCGGGGTGCTCCGCGCGCTCCAGCAGAGCGGCGGGTTCCACAGTCTTGCCGAACCGAACTTGATCGCCTACAACGGGCAGGAAGCGAGCTTCCTGGCGGGCGGCGAGTTTCCCGTTCCGGTCGTCAGCGGTGCGGCGGGCACAGTGTCGGTCCTGTTCAAGGAGTTCGGCATCAAGCTGACCTTTACGCCGACGATTGCCGGTGACGTGATCCGACTGAAGGTGGCGCCGGAGGTGAGCTCGCTGGACTTTGCCAACGGGATCACCCTCGAGGGTTTCCGCATTCCGGCGCTCACCACCCGCCGGGCACAGACCGTGGTCGAGCTTCGCGACGGGCAGAGCTTCGCCATCGCGGGTCTGCTCGACAACCAGGCGCAGGATGACGAAGCCGCGATCCCCATTCTGAGCAAGCTCCCGATCATCGGAGCCCTGTTCAAGAGCAAGGCGGACAGGAAAGAGCAGACCGAGCTGATGGTGTTGATCACGCCGCGGTTGGTGCGGGCGCTGGACCCCGACGAGGTCCCGCCG
>JACDBQ010000282.1 GCA_013694845.1 Acidobacteriota bacterium | reverse complement strand
CTCCCGGATTGATCCCGACAAACAACACCCGAAGCCCGGGCGTGATCCGATCCTTCAGCCGAAGGTGCTCCCACTCTGGTCCATTCCTCACCGCACGCTCATCCGCCTATCGTACCCGGTCTCAACCGCCGCACCAGCAGGCGACCGATGTCAGCGCTCGGCTGTACATTGGCGACCCACGCCCCTGGCACAAAGCCGAAGACAAGCATGAGAAACACAATGACACTTCTCAGTCTTCGTAGTGAACGTAGTGGGTCTCGTGCCTATATCCTTCCAAAGAGCGAATCCAAGAACCGTATTGAACCGTGTTGAACCGTGGCGAGAAGAGCCGTGTTGAACCGTGTTGAACCGTGGCATGAACCAGCCGCGTTGCACCGTGGCCCCGAACCGTGGCCTATGATGTGGCCCATGGCCAACTGGTTGTTCAAGGAAGAACCGGCAAATTACAGCTATGACGACCTGGCTCGCGATGGCAGGACGACATGGACAGGCGTGCGCAACCCGGTAGCGCAGAAGCATCTCCGCGCCGTGAAGAAGGGTGACCGTATCTTCTTCTACCACACGGGCAAGGAGAAGGCCGTGGTGGGGGTCGCGAAAGCCGCGGGAGCGGCGTACCCGGATCCGGCTGACAAGACCGGAAAACTCTTCGCCGTGGATGTCGTGCCGGTGACGAAGTTGACCTCACCGGTGACGCTCGCGGCCGTCAAAGCGGACAAGTCGTTCGCGGCCTTCCCCCTGACCCGCATTTCGCGGCTGTCGGTGATGCCCGTCTCAGATGACGAGTGGGACCGCCTCCTCGAGCTGTGACAGCTTCAACAGCAGAAAACTCAGGGGCGGCAGATTCAGGCGGAGCGATTGCTGGTATCCGTGTGACGGAACCGGCTCCGAGAAAACGACGCCGGCATTTCCGAGGTTGCCGCCGCCGTACGTCTCGCTGTCGCTGTTGATCAACTCGTCGAATGTGCCGGACGAGGGCACGCCGATGCGATAGCCGTCGCGTGGCACCGGCGTGAAGTTCAGGATGGCGATCAGGGGGTCTCCGGTCCGGCCACGGCGGATGAACGAGACCACGCTGTTCTCGTTGTCGTTGCAGTCGATCCACTGAAAGCCGGCGGGATCGAAATCGAGTTGGTGCAGCGCGGGCTCGGCTGCGTAGATCCGGTTCAGGTCCGCGACGTAGTGCTTCAAGCCGGCGTGAAGCGGTTGGTCCAGCAGGTGCCAGTCGAGGCTGCGGTCGTAGTTCCACTCGCGGCCCTGCCCGAATTCGCAGCCCATGAACATCAATTTCTTTCCCGGGTGCGCGTACATGAAGCCGTAGAGCCCGCGGAGCGTCGCCGCCTTCCGCCAGTCGTCGCCCGGGACCTTGCCGAACATCGATCCTTTGCCGTGGACCACCTCGTCGTGCGAGAACGGCAGGATGAAGTTCTCGCTGAAGGCGTAGAGCAGAGAGAACGTGACGTGGCGGTGATGCCAGCGGCGATGGACGGGATCCTGTTTCACGTATTCCAGGATGTCGTTCATCCACCCCATGTTCCACTTGTAGGTGAATCCCAGGCCGCCGACATACGTCGGGCGGCTCACCGACGGCCACGACGTGGACTCTTCGGCGATCGTGATCGTGCCGGGATGCTCCGCGTGGGTCAGCGTGTTCAGCTGCCGGACGAAAGCGATCGCGTCCAGATTCTCGCGTCCGCCGAAGCGGTTGGGGATCCACTGCCCGGCCTCGCGGGAATAATCGAGGTACAGCATGGAGGCGACGGCGTCGACCCGGAGACCGTCGACGTGGTATTCGGCGAGCCAGAACAGCGCGTTCGCCAGGAGGAAATTACGCACTTCGTTGCGTCCATAGTTGAAGATCAGCGTGCCCCACTCGCGATGCTCCCCCTGGCGCGGGTCCGCATGTTCGTAGAGCGACGTGCCGTCGAACTGCGCGAGGGCGAAGGCGTCCTTGGGAAAGTGTCCCGGCACCCAGTCGAGGATCACGCCGATGCCGTTCTGGTGGCACTCGTCCACGAACGCCTGGAAGTCCTGGGGCGTGCCGAAGCGACTGGTCGGGGCGTAAAAGCCGGTGACCTGGTAGCCCCAGGATCCCGAGAAGGGGTGTTCCATCACCGGCAGCAGCTCGATGTGTGAATACCCCATCTGCTTGACGTAGGGGATGAGACGCTGGGCGATTTCAGCGTAGGTGAGATACCGGCCGCCTTCTTCCGGAATCCGCGCCCATGATCCCAGGTGCACTTCGTAGGTCGCGAGCGGACGTTCGTACCACGAACCTTGCGTCGCGCGGTTGCGCATCCATTCCTCGTCCCGCCACGCGTGATCCGTACGACAGATGATCGAGGCCGTCGACGGTGGGAGCTCGAACGCCTGGCCGTAAGGATCGGATTTGAGGAGCAGCCCGCCCGGTCGCGTCCGGATCTCGAACTTATAGCGCTCGCCCGGCATAGCGGCGGGAACAAAGGAGGCCCATACGCCACTTGCCTCGAGGGGCTGCATCGGGTGCACCCGGCCGTCCCAGGCATTGAAGTCCCCGACGACGCTCACCCGGTCCGCGTTGGGGGCCCAGACCGCGAAATGCACACCTGCCACTCCCTCGGATGTGACGAGGTGCGCGCCGAGCTTGTCGTAGATGCGGGTGTGATTGCCCTCACCGAACAGGTAAAGGTCGTAGGCCGAGATCAGCGGACTCTGGGCGTTCTTTATCGTGCGGCCAGCCACGTGGTCCGCTCCGCTTCGGCGGGGTGATCGCCTGGGCCATGCAGAGAGGTCATGCCGGCCGCGTGATACCAGGGACACCAGCCTGAAAGACCCGACAGTGCGGCGACCGACCCGATGATGCGAAGCGGCCACTTCAGTCGTCGCGGCGCCGCGCTCGCGGCGAGTATCAGCGCCAGGCCGACGCCCGCCCTGACCGTTCGTTCGGCGTCCCCGACGTTCTGCAGGGCGAGCCGCTCCTGGACATCTTCCTGCGTGAGCATCTCGAGTTCCACCAGAGCAGCGGTCAGGGTGTCGTTCTGCGGTTCGACGAGCGCAGTGCCGCCAAGCCCGAGATCGATGGTGGGCGTCCGCCGCCTGCCGTCGTTGAGGTCGGTCGCGCGCCCGAGCGCTACCGCATCTTCGTCGATGTTGATGTACTGGTGGGCGACCCCGAGCCGCCGCAGATATCGAAGCGACCGGCGCGTATCCTCACACCAGTCAGCGCCATAGATAGTGATCATCGGAAACCCGGAACCTTGGAACCTCAACCAGCCAGTAAGAGGCTGACCGCGACAAACACCAGCGAAGCGAGAAGCAACCATGGTGCGGTCGCCGCGAGCCGGGAACTTCCGGCGGGGGGAGGCTCGGTCGCGCTTGCCCACACGGTGACGTCCTGCCAGGCGGCAAAGACGCAGCCAAGCGTGCCGAGCGCCATCGCCCAGCCGAGCGACAGCAGCACCGCCGAGGGCCCGGACCGCATCCCGCTTATCCATGCCGCGAGCACACTGGACATCAGGACAACCAGGCCGGCGAAGATGGAAATCAGCTTGATCTGGGTGAGCGCACGATCGGCGGCCTGCCGCCGGAGCTCCGCCTGCAGCGCGCGCTCGGCCCGTGACCGCTCGGCCTCGAGCGTCTCGCGTTCGAGGTCCATTCTCGCGCGATCTCGATCGAACGCTTCTTTCAACGCCGCGACGACGACGCCCGCCAGACGATGTTCGAGGGAGGAGCCGCCCTGGGCGACGTCAGTCGCTGTCGGGCGCCGGAACTGCGCGCCCATCTGCGCGAGCGAGCTGACCGTATCGATGACCTTCATCCACTGACCGACACCCATAAGGTCAGCTTACTAGAAAGAATCGGGGAAGGCACGGCGGCCGGACATGGGGAGGCGAGGCCTTGGCCGTCATCAACCAGAGAGCGCGGGTCCGGGACCCCCCGCGTCAGGTCAAACGGCGCTGCGCCAGGATCGCGTCGATGTGGGCGGAGACCAGACCGGGTAGATCCTCGAGCGGGCCATAGAGCGTAAAGACTTTCCGGAAACGGGGGCCGCTGATCGCCAGGTCCCATCCCTTGCCGGATTGCGAGCGGAAGATGGCCAGCTTCCAGAGCTCAAACGAGGGACGCCAGCGCTTGACGGTG
The DNA here is from genome assembly GCA_013694845.1 of Acidobacteriota bacterium. Classification (GTDB taxonomy): domain Bacteria; phylum Acidobacteriota; class Vicinamibacteria; order Vicinamibacterales; family 2-12-FULL-66-21; genus JACDCA01. The sequence goes on along the minus strand of JACDBQ010000282.1, from coordinate 3,818 downwards.
GCGCGGACGGTTTCTGCCAGGGCGGCGCGAGTCGCCGCGTCGAGTACTTGCGGGCAACTGATAGTCACGGGCATGATCCGGTAGTACCTCGCTTCGTCGTGGGTCCAGCCGCGCGCCTCGACGCGCGAACCAAGCAATATGAATTCGACTAACGTAACGCCGTCCGGCCCCGCGCTTCAAGCTAAGCGGTATGCGAGTCGCGCTCGCATTATGGAACAGAAGTACGGCTGGTTCGTGCTGATTGTCGCAGCCGCCGCCATGGTCGGCTCCCTGCCCGGTCGCACCCAGGGTCTCGGACTGATCACCGAGCCGCTGCTGGCCGACCTGCGGATCGATCGCGTCAGCTATGCCGCATTGAACTTCTGGGCGACGCTCATCGGGTCGGGCGGTGCGCTCGGGATCGGGTATGCGGTCGATCGCGCCGGGAGCCGCGTCGTGCTCACCGCCGTTCTCGTGTCGCTCGGCGCCGTCGTGTGCCTGATGGGAACGGCTGGCTCGTTTGCCGCGCTCGCGCTGTGGATCACCCTCACCCGCGCACTGGGCCAGAGCGCCTTGTCGGTGGTCTCGCTCGCGATCGTCGGACACTGGTTCGTCCGGCGTATCGACAAGGCGATGGCGCTGTACAGCGTCGCGATCAGCATCGGTTTCATGGCGGCTTTTCCGGCCGTCGGCGCGGCCGTTCAGACCTGGGGCTGGCGAGCCACATGGATGGGGATCGGGCTGGTGATCGGCGTGGGGCTTGCGCCGCTCGCATTTCTCGTCGTGCGGCGAAACCCGGAAGTGATCGGGTTGCAGCCCGACGGCGGCCTCCTCGGCGGGCCGCCGCCAGGCGAGAGACTCGATGGATCCAGCCGCGTTCCAACGGTCATGCTCGACGGACATACCTGGACCGCCGCGCTCGCCACGCCATCGTTCTGGGTGTTTGCTACCGGCACGGCCCTGTATGGCCTCGTCGCGTCCGGCATCGGCTTGTTCAACGAGTCGATTCTCGGCCAGCGGGGGTTCGGTCCCAACGTCTACTACCAGACACTCGCGGTCACCGCGATGACCGCGCTCGCGGGAAATTTTCTCGGCGGATGGCTGTCGTCCCGTCTGGCTCTTGGCCGGCTGATGGCTGCCTCGCTCTTCATCCTGGCCGCGGGCGTTCTCGCGCTGCCCCAGGTCAGCACGCTCACGCACGTGATGACCTGGGCGGCCGCCATGGGCCTCGGGGGAGGGCTCGTGATGGTGCTTTTCTTCAGCGTGTGGGGCCGCGTGTTCGGCCGCCTGCACCTTGGCCGGATTCAGGGGGCGGCGCAGGCCCTGACGGTTGTCGCGTCGGCCATCGGTCCACTGCTCGTAGCCTGGTGTCTGGAATGGACCGGCAGCTATACCGCGGTGTTTCAGATTCTCGCCGGGGTCATTGCGGTCGTCGCGCTGGCGGCGCTCCTGGTCTCGCTGCCCGACGCTCCGCCGGTGCTCACCGGGATGACGTCCACGCCTGATGCTCCGGGCTGATGCTGGCGCTCTACCTCACCATCTGGCTGGCGCTCGTGCTGTTCGTGATTGGTGAGACAGGGCGCACGCGCACCGCTCATGGCTCCGCCGCACCGTCATGGGCATGGTGGACGTTTACATTCGGACTGGCCCTGGCCGTCGGTCACACGCTGCTGTCCTTCGGGATCGTTCACGGATGGGCGCACGACGAAGCGGTACGGGCGACCGCAGCGCAAACCGAAAAGGTGTTCGGCGTGGCGGTTGGGTGGGGTGTTTACGTCAACTATCTGTTCTTCGCCGTCTGGTTCGCGGACGTTGCGTGGTGGCGATTGGCGCCACGACGTTACGTCCGCCCGGCGATGTCGTTTTGGGTGCTTCGCGCTTTTTATTTCATCGTCATCTTCAATGCCGCTGTGGTGTTTGCCGCCGGTCCAAGACGGGTACTTGGTCTGGCGATTGTCGGTTGGCTCACATTGATCTGGAGTCGGGACGGCGGCCGCTTCACGGCGAACTGAAGCCACGTGCGGCTGCTTCAGCTCTTCTTCCGGGACACATTTTTTCCCCCCGTCTTCGTCGCGCGCTCCCGAGAGGCCGGGGATTTCACCGCGTGAGGATTGGACGTCGTCCTCAGTCTGGGCGAGCGCCTTTGACGCTCTGCCGAGATCCCGATCGCGTGATCGCGGCGAGCGGGTTTGCGGAACCCGCATCCCGGGCTGTCGCACACCCATGCCGGTGCGCTCTTGGCATCCGTCCCGGGTACGGGGAGACGATACCGCTCGTTGAACTCGACCGTATGCGTACCACACTGCGGGCACGTGGCGGTATCGCCATTTGAGGGACGGTTTGTCCCGCGCCGCTCGGTCAGTCCTCGACGGACGCTCACCTGATAGCCTTGATTGGAGGAGACCGCGAGAATAACCTCCACGGCACCCGGTGCGCAAGAGGACTTTGGCGTTTGTCGGACGCATGAACGCGCTGCCGGTCGGTGAGTGGCTCGAGGACGTCGTGGAGGTCGCCAGGCGCATTTGCCGATCAACGTCCGGGCGCCCGAGGCGCAGCGGCTCGATGCCCGGAGCTACCGCGACGATGACCGCTGTCGGCTCCAACGCAGGTGTTAGACGCCACCGACGCTAGTCGCTGTAGGTATACACCACATGGTCCGAAGGTCGAAGGCGGCATTGCCCCCGTCACCGAAGTCCACGAGTACAGACGGCCACGGTCCCGCCGTGACTGCCCGAATTCGCACAGGCCTCGACCGCTTTGAGAACCTAAACGTCGGACCGTCGGGAAACTCCCGAAACGTCTCCTCGGCGGCACCCACTTTCGCGACCTCCTCAAAGGCGACGGCACGGAACTCGCCCACTCGCCGAAATGCCGGCTGGTGATGACTGACAGCGGAAAGGTTGCCACGGCAACCAAGGTCACGGTGCCTGCCTTGTAGACCAGCCGAGCGACCCGGTGTCGCCGCCAGCCCGTAACCGCCAGCACGACGGCGGCACCTCCGAGCCCGAACAATGCGAGCACCGCAGCCTGCGCGCCCACGTCTGCCCACGGAGGATCGCCAGGGAAATACCAGGTGTCGGGTGTGCCAAGGATCGTGGAACTCGCCAAAGCGGCGCCGAGCGTGCCGGCGGCAAGCACCGATGTCGTCGCGATCAGCGCCAGCAGCGCGAACGCTCTCTTCAAGATCTGTATAGCGCAACTGCCGATGGTCGTCGCGTGCGTCTGCGTCGTGCGGCTCGGCCACGGCGGCCCCCACGACGACGATTTCCACCTGCGGCGACCGTGGCGGCCGCCGTCAGGTCCAGCCGGTGTTTCCGTCTACTGCGGGCTGACCAGCCGGATCTGGGTCATTACCTCTCGATTGTGACCCTGAGGGGCTCTGGGTTTCTTGGGCCAATCTGACAGTGAGTTCTGCGGCACAATCGGGCCTGCGGGCCAGGAGGGCGGCACTGATGGCGACGACGTGATCGTTTCTGCCGATGCGCGACGACTCGTTCGTGTGATCGCATGGAGGGAATTCCACGAACGCATGGTTCCGCCTGCACGAAGGCTAGCGGCGATGATCGATGCGGATCACGTTCTCGACATAGGCAAACCAGAGCCGGCTCCCGCCAAAGGTCCTCGTCACGACCTCGCCGCCGGCGAGCGCGCGACGAAGCCGTTGACCGACCAGCGCGACGTCACCGTGTAGTCGGCAGACATCTCGAGCGACGTGCCGAGGCGCGTGCTCCCGTTCGAACGGCGGCCTGCGTATCCGAATGCATTGCCCTGGCTGAGCGTGGCGCCGCTGCCCGCGTACCAGAGGTCGGCAGCCGATGCCAGATCGAGCCGATGCACGT
>JACDBQ010000266.1 GCA_013694845.1 Acidobacteriota bacterium | reverse complement strand
GCGTTTTTACGCGGGTGAAGAGATCGACACCGGGGTCTTCGTCACCAACGACGATGAGCAGTTTCGCGATCGGCAGCGACTGAGCCTGCGCGCCGTGTTCGTCGACGCAACCACCAAGAAGGAAATTGCCGCTACGGATGCGGGGATGATCGATCGCCTTCCCTACTATGCGACCATCCGCCAGCCCTTGCGACTTCGCGTGCCGCCGGTCAGGGACCCGCGCATCGCCCTCAATCTCGAACTGCGTCTCACCGAAGGAACGCGCGAGGTCAGCCGGACTCACGACAAGGTCGAAGTATTCGCCCAGCCCACACGACCGACCGCGCCGGCGACCAATAGCCGCGCAGCGACATTGTCGGTCGGTCCAGCCCTCCGGCAGGTCATCAGCGAAGCACAGGTGTTTCAACAGGTGGTCGACGACCTGCCGGCCGATAGTGACCCCTCGCGGTCTGTCCTGTTCGTCGGGGCCACGGCAGCGATGAAGGATCTGGGCCCGGGCGGGCGCGTGCGGGCGCTGGTCGAACGGGGCGCCACCGCCGTACTGCTTTCACCCGGTAAGAACGCGGTGGACCTGTTTCCGAATGACGTGTTATCGGTCAGAGCGGTAACGGGTGAATACGCCGACTTCGCGCCGTCTGTCGGCAGCCCCTTGACCGCGGGCTTACGTCCGATGGACATCAAGTGGTGGGGTCGAAAAGACGACTGGCGCGTCTTCGTGGCGAGCAGCGCACATCGCTTGAAACCTGGCGGCGCCGCACGGGAACTGATCCGGTTCATCCCCGCACACAGCTACATCGCGGCCGAGCGCGTACCGGATCAGTATCAAACGGTCCTGTTCGAGATTCCGGTCGGCCGTGGCCGCGTGTGGGTCTGCGACCTCGACCTCGAAGCATCCGTGGCCGTTGATCCCGCGGCGCGCCTGTTTGCCCTCAATTTGCTCCGTGCCGCCGCGGATCCTTCGTCGACCACGACCCTTCCGGTCGTGCCATCGCACCAGGAGAGTCTCGCCGGCAGGCGCAAGCCGACGGTGAAGTAAGAAGCGGACGGATGCTGCGCGCACTCCTGACGGCCGTCGTGCTCGTGCTCAGTTGCCAGGCGGTCAGCGCGCAGGAGCTCATCCCGCTGTGGGACAAGGGCTCCATGCCCAACTCCAGGGGGATGGCGCTCGACGAGAGGGTCGAGAACGAGCGGATCCAGCAGGTCGCGGCTCCCGGGATGTACGCGTTCTTTCCCTCCTCACAGGAAAACACCGGCGCGGCCGTCCTGATCTGTCCCGGGGGTGGCTACGCGCACCTCGCCTACGTCATCAGCGGCACCCAGCTGGCGAAGTGGTTCAACGCCATTGGCGTCAGCGCCTTCGTGCTGAAGTATCGGCTGCCGACGTCGCCTGATCTGAAGGAGCGGCATCTGGCGCCGTTGCAGGACGCCCAGCGAGCGATGCGGCTGATTCGTTCAAAGGCCGACGCATGGGGTATCAAAACCGACAGAATCGGTGTCCTGGGCACGTCATCGGGTGGTCACCTGGCTGCGACTCTCGGCACGGCCACAGACGACGCTGCGCCGGGCGTGGATGGCCCCGGCAGGCTGTCGTTCGCCGCGAACTTCATGATTCTGATCTCACCCGTCATCACGATGAGTGAATACGCGCACGCGGGGAGCAAAACACGCCTTCTCGGTGACGATCCGTCTGCGCCGTTGATTGAAAAGTATTCGATGGAGAAACAGGTGACGCCCGGGACGCCGCCGGCTTTCATCGTCCACGCTGCGGACGACAAGGCGGTCGATGTTCGAAACAGCCTGATGTTCTACCAAGCCCTGGTCGACAAGAAGGTGTCGGCCAGCCTGCACGTGTTTCCCCACGGTGGCCACGCCATCGCGCTGCGCAACAATCGGGGGTCAACCGGGACGTGGACCCGGCTGTGCGAGATGTGGCTGGAGGAAATGGGCTTCGTTCGTCGGGTAAGGAAGTAGGCAGCCATCATTAGCAGTGACCGAGACTGGGGGGACAGCGGCCCGTGGCATCAGTCGGAGGGATTTCTCTCGTCCAGCAGCGCCTCGAGTTCGGCGACAGCCTCGAGGTCTTTCGGACGGCCGGCGGCGCGCTTCACGCGGATCAGCCACTCGATGTCGAGACAGAGCACGTCGCGGTCGAAGATACGTATCGCCGATGCATGATTCCGCAGTTCGACAAATCCCCCCCCACCGGTCAGGTCGCCGAAAAGGTCGAGATCACCGAGCCGGGTGGTCAGCGTGAAATTCAGGCCGCGCAGGAGGGTGTCGCGCTCCCACTGAAACGGCAATCCTGGCGGCGCGCCGCGGAGGTACGGGGCATGTGGCGCAAGCGCATCGACAAGACGCTCGATGTTGTCCCCAGTGCGGGCGTAGACGATATCGATGTCTCGCGTCAGGCGGACCGAGCCGTGCACGGTCGCGGCAACGCCGCCGACGAGAATGAACTGAACGTCGCTATCCGCGAGCGTGCGGATCACGCCGGCGAAATCGGTCACGACTGTCTCGTCCGGCGGCCGGCGGCGGCGAGCTCATCGGCGAATGCGACAAGCGCCACCAGATCCTCGACCCGTTCGGCGGGGGTTTTTTTTAATCGCTCGCGCAACAGCGACCGATCGATCCCCTTCTTGTACGCCTCGATCACTGGATCGGGTTCGAGCGGCGAGTCGTCAGGTGGGCCCACGCCGGCAGTGTAGCATCGCTCTCCTGGCGACAAGGATTCGTAGCCGTGAGGCGCGGCGGTCGCATCGGGCTGCCACTCGCAGCGATGCCGTCGCGCCGGATCCTCTTTTCTGCTCAGACAATATCCGGCGGCTGCCGGACGGGTTCCCTGGCAACCGGCTCACCCGCTCACCCACAGCAGCACGGCAAACACGACGATCGTCACCGTCACGATAGCCTCGAGCCACTTCTGCCCCTTGAGCACGGCCAGCTTCACGCCGACCAGGCCGCCCAGAACGTTGCCGAGACCGAGCGCGATCCCGGCAGGCCAATGGACATGGCCCGTGCCGGCAAACACCGCCAGTGAAAGGATCGTCAGCAGCATCACCGCGAACACCTTCACCGCGTTGCCGCGCACCAGATCGAGGCCGGCGAGCGTCGTCAGCGCGAGCGCCAGGAAGCCGACGCCCGCCTGAAGAAATCCGCCATACACACCGGTGAGAAAGAACCCAACGACCATCGTCGGGTGCCACGCGCTTCGCGGTTCGCCGCGAGCCTCGCCCTTCATGTTTCGATGCAGAAGCGTCGTAAGCGTCAACACGAGCATGACAATGGAGAGGATGCGGCGGAAGGCGAGATCCGGCACGTACAGCGCCGCCCAGACGCCGATCGCGGCGCCGAGCACCGCGGGCACGCTGACGATGATCGCCCACCTCACCGGCAGCACGTTGTGTCTGTGGAAGCCGAACACCGCGCTGACGTTCTGCGCCAGCACGCCGACACGGTTGGTGCCGTTGGCGATCGAAGCAGGCAGCCCGAGGAAGAGCAGCAGCGGCAGGGTCAGGAACGAGCCGCCGGCGGCGATGACGTTGATGACTGCGGCGACGAAGCCGACCGCGAAGAGGGCGGCATATCCGAGGGGAGACACAGCGCGAGCTTATCCGTCTTCGCCGCCGCGCGATTGCCGGCGATTCCAGAGTACGGGGAGAAATCCAGATCCAGACCAGAATGCGCGCCGCAAAGAGTACGTCACTCCTGCTTGCGGAGCGTCGCCTGCCAGTCTTGAACGAAGTTGAACGGTGGAGGCTGGCTCAGAGGCACTGCGAACAGGAAGTGACTGCCATCCTGCGTCACTCCCCATTCCGGGATCGCGCCCGGCACCCTGAACAGCCGCTTCGCGGTGTTCGGCCGGAACTCGCGGTTCGTATCGACCTCGATGGCCATCACCGAACCGTCGGGTGTCAGGTAGAACAGCTCGCGTCCGTCCCGGCGCCAGCGGGGGGCGACGCCGCCCCCCTCCGAGATGCGAATGCTCTCGCCCGCAGCCACCGACGACGTAGCAGGGTCGACGCGAAAATCGGTGACGAATACCTCGTTGGGGCCAGCTTCGTTCGAGACATGCGCGACCCAGCGCCGGTCGGGCGAGAGCTGCGCCTGCCACTGATCGTTGGCGTGTCGCAGGAAAGGAGTCACGGTCGCCGAGGCGCCCTCACCCGTGCGCACCCAGACGTCGCCTCGGGTGACCGGTACCGCCCACCGCGGTTGCGGGCAACTCGCATACAGTCTGCGGGGCGCCTCCATCCAGACTGACCTTCTTGAGAATCCGGCCGGGATCGAAGGCGACGAAGCGGCTATCCGGGGACCAGACCACGGGTGGGATGATGGTGAACACATCGGTGCCCGCCAGCGGTACTGCCTCGAGCTTGCTCTTCGTCCGCGCCCTCAGTCGGAGGATGCCGTCTGCGCCTTCGGCTGCGAAAACCAGATGGCGTCCGTCGGGAGAGATCGAGAACATCCCCGTTTCGGCCAGACGACCGGTCACTGGTTCCTGAAAATGAACCGATGCCGTCGGGATGGTCGGCTCACGGAATTGGCCGAGACCGATAAATATCACCACGCTGAGCGCCACGCCCGCGCCGAGCCCCAGCCAGGGACGAATACCGGCGGCGGTTCGAGGCGGGATGGTGACAGCCGCCGGAACCCCGGCTTCCGCAGGACCGGCATCGCGAGGATCTGCTGCGTCTGCCGGTTCGCGGCTGGTCGTGGGTTCAGGCGTCCCGGCCAATCCTTCACCGTTCTCTTCGACCTGAACGACCGGTGCAACAAACCGGTAGCCGCACTGCCATATGCAAGGACGCAGGGCACCGCGGTAAACGGGGCGAATCGCCGGTCCAAGATCACGCCAATAACGTCCAAATCGACATTCAAGCGCTTTTCAAGCGGTTTCTAAAGACGCCGCCACGACCGGCGAGATAGTTTCGTCCCCTCTCGGCGCGGGATTTCGAGGCCAAACACAGCTCACGGCCGCAATCCGCGCCGCGTGTTTCAACCGAAGGGAGTCTTCTGATGCGACTGATGGTTCTAGGCGTGTGTATGTTCGCGGCCGCCTGCAGCGGCCAGGTTCTGGATTCACCAACCGCGCCCACGAGCGGCGCCTCCACGCCGGCTCAGACGGGGGCGCGAGCTGGCACGCAACTGCCATTCGGCGGCTCGTATACGACAAGCGCGCCCGATCCACGTTCGACCCGCCGATAACCCTGGTGACGGGACCGGCGAGGGTACGGCGACGCAGCTCGGTCGGTTCACGGC
>JACDBQ010000260.1 GCA_013694845.1 Acidobacteriota bacterium | reverse complement strand
GGTACAGGCTGGTCGGAGCCACTCACGTTGAGTGTTGATCTGCCGCCAAAGGGAATACAATCCGCCCCGTGACGGCTCCTCCTTCCCGACGGAATCCTCAATTGATGCTGACGGCGCCGGTGTCGGGCGTGATCGTTCCCCTGTCGGCCGTACCCGATCCAGCTTTCGCGGAAAAACTCGTTGGCGACGGGATCGCGATCGATCCAGTCACCGATCGGATTGTCGCGCCCTGCAGCGGCGTCGTGTTGCAGGTCCATGCTGCGGGACACGCCGTTACCATCAGAGCCGAGGGGGGCATCGAGGTACTGATCCACGTGGGCCTCGATACCGTCATGCTCAAAGGGCGCGGGTTCACACCGCATGCCCGGCCCGGCGACGTCGTTAGCCTGGGGGATCCTCTGCTATTCTTCGACGCCGATCTCGTCGCCACGCAGGCGCGCAGCCTGCTGACGGAAATGGTCGTGACGACAATGGAGGGGGTGACACTGGGGATCCCCCGCAGCGGTTTGGTGACCGCCGGACGGGACGTGGTGCTCGAGGTGTGGCACTCCGTCACGACGCCCGGGGCCGGCTTGGCGCCAGCCGGCGCCGACACCGTCGCCTCGGAGCCGGTCGTCATCTCGAACCCGACCGGCCTCCACGCGCGGCCCGCGGCCATCATTGCCGCCCGCGCGCGCCAGTTCAAGTCGAGCGTCCGCCTCGTGCGGGGCGACCGGCACGCCAATGCCAAGAGCCTGACGAGCCTGATGGCGCTGGAAGTCGCAGCGGGCGACGCGGTCATCATCGAAGCGTCCGGCGGGGACGCGTCCCAAGCGGTCGCGGTCTTGAGTCGCGTGGTCGCGGAGGAGGCGCGCGATTCGGTACCGGCGGACGTCGCCCCGCTCGCGTCAGTCCCCCGAGGCGGCGGCGCGACAGGTTCCCCACAGGCGTCGGCCGATCCGAAACGGCTGACGGGTGTTGCCGCCTCACCAGGTGTGGCGCTGGGCCAGATCTTCCAATGGCGGCAGCAGGACGTGCCCGTCGTCGAGCGCGCGGTGGACCAGTTGCGCGAGCGGCGTCAGCTCGACCAGGCGCTTGCCGAGGCCCATGCGCAGCTCGACGCGCTCCAGCAGCGTCTGGCGACGCATGCGGATGCTGACAAGGCCGCCATCTTCTCGGCGCACAAGGAGTTGCTGGAGGATCCGGATCTGCTCGACGGCGCAATCGACGCGATCCAGGGCGGCGCGTCAGCGGCGTTTGCATGGCAGCAGGGTTACCGCGCGCAGGCCGATCGCCTGGCCGGGCTGTCGAATGAGTTGCTGGCGGCGCGCGCCGGCGACGTCCGCGACGTCGGACGCCGGGTGCTGCGGATCCTGACAGGCACGACGAGCGCTGCGCCGGAGCTGCCGCCCGACGCCATCGTCATTGCCGAAGACCTGACCCCGTCCGACACCGCGTCGCTCGACCGGCGGCGCGTCCGCGGAATCTGCACGACGGGCGGCGGCAGCACATCGCACGCCGCGATCCTGGCGCGCGCGCTGGATCTGCCCGCCGTCGCCGCCATCGACCCGCGGGCGCTCGAATTCCCCGACGGAACGCGCGCGATGATCGACGGGAGCCGGGGCATCCTCCAGATCGAGCCCACCGACGACGAACAAGCGTGGGTCGGCGCGCAGCAGGCGCGCTTCGCGGGCCGGCGCACCGCCGAGTACGCGGCCGCGCAGGAGCCTGCCGTCACGACAGACAGGCATCGCGTCGAGGTCGTTGCCAACATCGGGGACCTCGGCGAGGCGCGCCAGGTCGTGGCGCTCGGCGGTGAAGGTGTCGGCCTGCTCCGCACCGAGTTCCTGTTTTTCAACCGGCAGGAGCCGCCGGAGGAGGACGAACAGGCGCGGATCTACGAAGACATCGTGCGCGCCCTGGGGCCGGCGCGCCTGCTCGTGGTTCGCACACTCGACGTCGGCGGTGACAAGCCGCTCCCCTACCTGCCGATGGCGCAGGAGGACAACCCGTTTCTCGGCGAGCGGGGAATTCGGATGCTGCTGAACCGGCCCGATGTCCTGCGCACGCAGTTGCGCGCAATCGTGCGCGCTTCGGCCGCCGGCCGGATCTGCGTCATGTTTCCGATGATTGCGACGATGGAGGAGTGGTCTGCCGCGCGGGCTCATTACGAGGACGCGCGAGCATCGCTTGGTGCCTCTCCGATCCCGGTCGGGATCATGGTCGAGACCCCGGCCGCAGCGCTGCTCGCAGAGCAATTCGCCCGCGACGCTGATTTCTTCTCAATCGGCACGAACGATCTGACCCAGTACACACTCGCGATGGATCGCACGAATCCGAGGCTGGCGCCGGCCCTCGATGCGCTTCACCCGGCGGTGCTGCGGCTCATCGACCAGACCGTGAGAGGGGCGCACGCTCGACAG
>JACDBQ010000242.1 GCA_013694845.1 Acidobacteriota bacterium | reverse complement strand
GGAGGAGCGGGGAGACAACGTCGCCTGACAGGAAGGACAGCGGCCTGCCGAGGCGGCCATCTTGGCGCCGCATTGCGGGCAAAGCATGTTCACAGGCGTCGGGGCCTCAGTACCGTCAGCGTCTCGGGCACATTATGTCACGGGGGAGGTTGCGATGCAGGCCTGAAGGGCTGCGCTACAGCCGCAGTGTGAACCCCGTTATCATCAGACGATGAAATATCTGGTTGCCCTCCTGCTGATTGTCGCGCTGGCCGCGGGTGGCGCCTACTTCGTGGCCGGCCGCATGGACGGTCCCGCCATTGAGATCACCAAGCCCGAGAAGTTCGTGGGCACGGCCACCCCAGTGGAGTTCGTCGTTCATTCGCCGGCCGCCCAGTTGAAGAGCTTGACGATGATGCTGGAGCAGAACGGCAAGCAGTTTCCGCTCTACTCCCTCGGGGACCAGGGGGTGGAGCTGAAGGAAGAAGGGGACGGCGTCCGCGTGACGCGCATGATCGGGAAGCAGGCGATCCCGGACCTGCAGTCGGGCCCGGCGCGCATCCACGTCACGGCCTCGCGCCCGGTGGTCTACGGCATTCGGACGGTCGACAACACCGTGATCCGCGACGTCCAGGTGCGGCTCGAGCGCCCTCGCGTCTCGGTGGTCTCGACCCATCACTTCATCAATCATGGCGGCGCCGAGGTCGTCGTCTATCGAGCGACGCCGGAAGACATCACCTCGGGCGTGCTGGTCGGGGACGTCGAATACCCTGGCTTTCCGCTGGCCGGCGCCAACCTGACGGGCATTACGGCGAATGATCCGGCGCTTCGCGTCGCGTTCTTCGCCTTGCGCCACGACCAGGATCTAAACACCCAGATCCGGGTCTTCGCGCGCGACGAAGCCGGCAACGTGGCCCGCGCCGATTTCGACAAACGGGTGTTCCCGAAGCCGTTCAAACAGAGCCGCATCCAGCTCGACGACACGTTTCTCGACCGCGTGGTGCCGGCGATCCTCGAAGGCACGACCGACGTCAAGCCGGACGGAGACAATCTCGCGAAGTTCCTGATGATCAACGGCGAGCTGCGTCGGAAGAATGCGGAGAAGATCGCCTCGTTCGCTGGTCAGACGGCCAGGGAAATGCTCTGGGCCGGCGTCGTCTTTCATCCGTTCACGAACACCGGCGTGCAGTCGGCATTTGCCGACGCCCGGACCTACATCTACAAGGGCAAGGAAGTCGATCGGCAGACGCACCTCGGCTTCGACCTCGCCTCGTTCGCCGGGACGCCGATCGTGTCGGCCAACCGCGGCAAGGTGCTCTTCGCCGACGAGCTCGGGATCTACGGAAACTGCGTGATCGTGGACCATGGCATGGGCGTCCAGTCGCTCTACGCCCACCTGTCGTCCATCGACGTGAAGCCGGGTGACATGGTGGAGAAACAGCAGACGCTCGGTCGAAGCGGCATGACCGGGATGGCCGGTGGCGATCATCTCCACTTCACCATGCTGGTCAACGGTCACATGGTGAACCCGGTCGAATGGTGGGATGCCCACTGGATCGAAGACCGCATTCTCAGAAAGCTGCGCCAGGCGGGGAGCACCAGTTAGCCGCGTTCCGTGCGATATCATCGACGAAATCTATGAGCACGGGGAATCGGCGGCCGCTCGCGGCCGCCCTGGCGCTGACGTTCGTGGCCGGCGCCGGCGCCGACACGGTTGAGGCGGATCACCTTGACTTTCAAGGCCCGGGCCGCGGCGAACCGTGCGAGACAACATGAAGACAGCAGTTGCGGTCGGCGTCGCGGATGGGCGGAGTCGCGCGGCGGACTACGTCACCCTGGCCAAGCCGCGTCTGAACCTGCTGGTCGTCGGCTCGACGCTCGCCGGCTACGTGATGGGCGACGGCGACATGTCGAACGCGATGGTGGTCACCGCGATGGTCGTCGGGACGGCGCTGGTCGCCGGCGGAGCGTCGGCCTTCAACCAGGTGACGGAGCGCCGCTCGGATGCCCTGATGCGCCGCACCCGGCTGCGCCCGATGCCCGACGGACGCCTGCTTTCGTCGGACGCGCTCATTTACGCCGGCACCCTGTCGTTGACCGGCCTCGCGCTCCTCGCACTCGCCGTCAACGTTCTGAGCTCGCTGGTCGCGCTGGCGACACTGGTGTCCTACGCTGCCATCTACACGCCGCTGAAGCTGCGAACGTCGTTCGCCACGGTCATCGGCGCGATCCCCGGGGCGCTGCCTCCGGTCATCGGGTGGGCCGCCGCGACCAACGGCCTGTCGCAGGGAGCCTGGATCCTCTTCGGGATCCTCTTCCTGTGGCAACTGCCGCACTTCCTGGCAATCGCCTGGATCTACCGGGAAGACTACGCCCGGGCGGGCTTCCGGATGCTGCCGGTGATCGAGCCCGACGGCCGAAGCACCGCCCGGCAGTCGGTGCTCTACGCAGCGGCGTTGCTGCCCCTCAGCCTGGCGCCGACCCTCGTCGGGATCACGACGACGACCTACTTCGTTGCCGCTCTCGTCTTGACGCTCGGTTTTCTGGGACTCACGGTCCGGTTCGCGAAAACCCGGAGCGTTGGCGATGCCCGCCGCGTGTTCTTCGGGTCCATCATCTACCTGCCGCTCCTGTGGGTGCTGATGATCGCCGGGCGCACATAGCGGTGTCGATCACCGACCTCCCAGCGGTCAACGCGACCCTGAATGGAATCTCCGCGATCCTGCTCATCGTCGGTTATGCGCTCATCCGCCAACGGCGGATTGCGCAGCACCGCCGGGTCATGATCTCGGCTTTCGCAACATCCACAGTCTTCCTCATCTGCTACGTGATCTACCACGCCAACGTCGGCTCGAAGCCGTTCACCGGCCAGGGCACGGTACGGACCGTCTACTTCTTCATCCTCATCACCCACATCGTCCTCGCGGCGCTCGTCCCGCCCCTGGCACTGATCACCCTGATCCGGGGCCTGAGAGCGCGCTACGACAAGCACGCGAAGCTGGCCCGGTGGACGCTCCCGATCTGGCTTTACGTCTCGGTCACGGGAGTGATCGTGTACGTGATGCTGTACCAGATGTATCCCTGACCGGTCGCTGAACGCGGCGAAGCTAGCGTCGCGTCCCCGTGATTTCCGGAGTGTCGTTTTTCGCGCGTAGGCCGAGGAGCCCTGGCAAGCTGCCGGCGATGAGACCGTTGGAGCGGTGACGTCGGGAGTTGCAACCCGGCGGTCCGTCGTTAGGCGTTGTGGACTTTGACACGAGATAATCACGACAGCTCCATGGCCACCCGCCGGACCCTTACGGTCGTCGCTGTCGCCTCTCTGCTGGTTGCCGCCGCGGCCGGCCTCTGGTGGGGTAAGGGATCTCGAGACGCGCCGCGCCTGATGCCTGCGGCAGACCAGAACGTACTTCTGATCACCATCGACACCCTCCGCGCGGACGCTCTCGGAAGTTACGGCGGCCGCGCCGCCACTCCGAACCTGGACCGGCTCGCCGCCGAGGGCATTCGTTACACATTCGCGCATGCGCACGCCGTCGTCACGCTTCCCTCTCACGCGACGATCATGACCGGACGCTACCCGTTCGAGCACGGCGTGCGTGACAACGCCGGCTTCCGGCTCCCCGACAGCGCAGATACGCTGGCCGAAATGGCGAAACGGGCCGGCCTGGCCACCGGCGCGTTCGTCGGCGCCTTTCCGCTGGACCGCCAGTTCGGTCTCGCCCAGGGCTTCGACGTCTATGAAGATGTCGGCGGCCGAGAGGCTCCGGAAGGGGACTTCGCGTTCACCGAGCGGCGCGCCGAACAGGTGGTCGCATCCGCCCGGCAGTGGATCGACAAACAGGACGGGAAGTGGCTCGCATGGGTTCATGTCTTCGACCCGCACGCCAGCTACGCACCCCCTCCCCCCTTCGACGCGCAATATCGCGGCAACGAATACGCCGGGGAAGTCGCGTACGTGGATCATGCCCTCGCGCCGCTGCTCGAAGCGGCTCGGCGCGGCCCTCGTCCCTCGACGATCATCGTCACCGCAGACCACGGCGAGGGACTCGGTGAACATGGCGAGCTGACCCACGGCGCCTTTGCCTACGAATCGACGCTCCATGTGCCACTGATCGTCGCTCAGGTAGGGGCTCAAGTAGGGGCTCGAGGGAGACCGCAGGCCGTCATCAGTGACGCGCCTGCCCGCCACGTGGACATCGTGCCGACGATTGCTGATCTGCTGCAGTTCGATGCCCCGGCCGGTCTGCCCGGGGCAACGCTTCGGGTCGAAGCCACGGGCGACCCGCGAACGTCATACTTCGAAGCGATGACACCGATGTTGAAGCGCGGCTGGGCACCGCTCTCGGGTGTGCTCGCGGGACGCGAGAAATACATCGATCTCCCGCTCGAAGAACTCTACGACCTCGGCGCCGATCCGGGTGAAGAGCACAACCTCGTCGCAAAAACGAGCGATCGCGCGCGCGCACTAGCGGCGGAGTTGCGCGGCTTCAGCGCGACCCTGCCCGGCAAGGCACAGGGTGAAACCACCGACGTGAGAGAACGGCTGAAAGCCCTGGGCTATGTTTCCGGCTCGGCGCCTCGAAAAGCGAAGTACACAGAGGACGACGACCCAAAGCGTCTGATCGACGTCGACCGGCTGATGATGGACGGCATCGATCTGCATCGGCGCGGCCGGACCCCGGAAGCGATGGACGCCTACCGTCGTGTCATCGCGCGCCGCCCCGACATGGGCCTCGCCTACCGGCGCCTGGCGTATCTGCAGTGGAAAATCGGAGCTGTCTCGGATGCCATCGCCACGCTGCGCGCCGCACTGGAGAAAACGGGCCCTGACATCGATATCGAGATCAAGCTCGGCACCTACCTCGCGGAAACAGGCGCCGAAGCAGCCGCGATCCCCATCCTCGAGAAAGTCACCTCGGCGGATCCAGCCAATGCCGAGGCGCTGAACGCCCTCGGCATCGCCTATGCGCGGGCCGAACGATCGGCGGAAGCACTCCGCACGTTCAACCGCGCACTCGAGGCCAATCCCCGGGACGTCTTCGCACACGAAAACATCGGTACTGTGTACCTTCAGCAGCGGAACGCGCCGGCCGCCCGCGAGGCGTTCCTACGCGCGCTCGACAACGACCCTGCCTCGTCGCGCGCCCACGCCGGCCTCGGGGTCATCGCCCAACAACAGCAGCAGCCAGGGGAAGCCATCACTCACTGGCGCCGTGCGGTGGCCCTCGATCGCACGAACTACGATGCGCTCTTCAACCTCGCGTCCGAACTGGCCGTGGCGGGGCGTCATGCGGAGGCCCGTCCGTACGCCCTGCAGTTCGTGCAGACCGCTCCGGCGGCGTTCTACGCCCGTGACATCGAACAGTTCAGACGCTACCTGTCCGGGGCGCGCTGATGATGATGGGCCGGCGTCTCGTCGTGGTTCTGGCGGCCGCGGCCCTGCTTTTCGGAGGCGTGTGGGTCTACCTGAATGGACCGCGGTCAGGCGGAGGCCGGCCAGCCGCAGCGAACGGACCCGTCATCTTCATCTCGATCGACACCCTGCGGGCCGACCGGCTGCCCGCCTACGGCAGCACGCGGATCCGGACACCACAGATCGACAAGCTGGCGGCTGACGGAGTCCTCTTCGAGAACGCCTACGCGCACTCGCCACAGACCCTGCCGTCGCACACGTCGATCCTGTCAGGCGAGCTGCCCTTTCATCACGGCGTCCGCGACAACATCGGTTTCAACGTCAAACCCGGCCAGCGCTTCCTGCAGCACGCCTTGAAGGAGGCCGGCTTCACCACGGCCGCCTTTGTGTCGTCGTACGTGCTGCGCAAGCAGACCGGCTTCAACCAGGGCTTCGATACGTTCGACGATGAGCTGCCACCTGCGTCCCCTGAGCGACCGCTCGGCCGGGTCCAGCGTGGCGGCGAGGCAACGATGACCGCGGCCGTGCGATGGATCGACGCGCAGTCGTCCGCGCGCTACTTTCTCTTCACCCACATCTACGAACCGCATACCCCCTACGAACCGCCGGCGCGTTTCGCGAAGGCGGAGCCCTACGACGGCGAGGTCGAGTACGCCGACGAGATCGTCGGCAAGCTCCTGGATCATCTTCGGGCAAAACGGCTCTACGACGCGGCGACGATCGTGCTGTTCTCCGACCACGGCGAAGGTCTTGGGGACCACGGCGAAGAGGAGCACGGCATTTTCCTGTACCGGGAGACCACGCATGTCCCGCTGATCGTCAAACTGCCGGGATCGGTCGGCGCGGGACGCCGGGTGGCGGTCCCGGTGCAGCACCTGGACCTGGTGCCGACGGTGCTGGACGTCGTCGACGTCCGCCTGACCGCCGAAGGGACCGGAACCCGCGGCCGGTCGCTGGTTCCGGTTCTCGAAGGGACGGGCGAGATTCCCGACGCGAACATCTACTCGGAGTCCCTGGCGCCGCGCTACCACTTCGGCTGGAGCGAGCTGTACGCGCTCAGCGACTCGCGGTACCGCCTCATTCGCGCACCTGAGGACGAACTGTACGACCTCGCGCAGGACACGAAGGAACTAACCTCGATCGCGTCCGAACGGCCGCAGGTCCGGAGCGCGATGCGCAGCGCGATCGACGGGATGATCGCCGGTGCGGGTCTTACCGCGCCGTCGGCAGTGTCTGACGCGGACCGGCAGAAACTCGCGGCCCTTGGCTACGTCGGCACCCAGAGCGGATCCGCGCTGCAGCTGCCGGGAGATCAGCTGCCGAACCCGAAAGACAAGGTCGACGTCCTCAGGATGTATCGCAGCGCAGGACGCCTCGCGGCTGAAAGGAAGTACGCCGAGGCGGCAGTGCTCTTCCGGCGTCTGCTCCAAAGCGACCCCGGCATGACCGACGTGTGGCTGCAGCTTGCCGAGGCACACAACCGGCTGGCACAGACCAATGAAGCGCTCGCCGCCTACAAAGAGGTCATAGCCCGGGACCCGAAGAACCCCGCCGCACTCACCGGGGCGACGGCGGCACTCCTGCGCGCGGGCCGTATCGACGAAGCGAAGGCGCACGCCGAGCTGACTGTCGGCGTCGCTCCCGCCATTGCCCACGAAACACTCGCACGCATCGCCGTCCAGCAGGGTGACCACGCGACCGCGCGGCGTCACGCTCAACTCGCGCAGCAGGCCGACCCGACGTTGCCGATGCAGGCCTTCATCGAAGGGATGATCCTGCACGGGCAAGGACAGTACGCTGCCGCCGCGGACAAGCTGCTCGAGGCCAGGCGCGCGATAGCGGTCCGAACCGAGCAGCTCCCGGACCTCGATTACCTTGCCGGCGACTCCCTCGCCCGCCTGGAGCGTTATCAGGAAGCCGAAGGCCTGTTCAAGTCGGAGCTGGCGGTCTTTCCGTCGCACGTGCGGGCGCGCGGTGGCCTCGCGATGCTTTACAAGGCTACCGCGCGGGACGCGGAAGCGGAACGCATGGTCGGCGACATCATTCGCACGGCCCCGACGCCCGAGGGTCTCGAGTTGGCCGCGCAGTTGTGGACGATGTTCGGCGAGCCGGGGAAAGCCGCGGCCGTCCGGGCACGCCTGCCGCCCGGAGTCCGCCCCCGTTGAAGAGACTCGCCGTCTTCGCGGCGCTCGCGGCCGTGGCGCTGGTCATCGCGTTCCGGTTTCGCGGTGGTCCGGCCGAGGAGGTCCGGTCGAGCGCGTCGGCCACGAGTCCGTCGGCCAAGGCTGCGAACGTGCTGCTCATCACGCTCGACACGACGCGGGCGGACCGGCTCGGCGCCTACGGCTACTCCGCAGCCCGAACGCCACATCTCGACGACCTCGCCAGGCGGGGCGTTCGTTTCACGGACGCGATCGCCGTCGCCCCGATCACGGCACCGTCGCACGCGGCGCTGCTGACCGGCGTGTATCCGGCCCGGTTCGGCATGCGCGACAACGCCACGACTCCGTTGCCCGGGAGTGCCGCCACGATCGCGGAGCTGCTCGCGGGCCGGGGCTTCGCGACGGGAGGATTCGTTGGTGCGTTCATCCTGGATGCGCCGTATGGCTTCGGGCAGGGGTTCGAGACGTTCGAAGGCTTCGCGAGCGTCGGGTCGGGCAGTGAAGCCAATGCTCAACGTCCTGCCGATGAAGTTGTCGGCGGGGCCGTTCGATGGCTGTCGGCTCTTCCGGCTGACCGTCCGTTTTTCGGGTGGGTGCACCTCTACGACCCTCACGCGGCGTACACGCCTCCGGTCCCGTTCACGCAGGACTACGACGGCGAGATTGCCTTCGTCGATCAACAGGTCGGCCGGCTGCTCGATGCCCTGCGCTCCCGCAACGCCTTTGACCGCACCTTGATTCTGGTCGTCGGCGATCACGGCGGATCGCTTGGCGAGCACGGTGAAGATGAACACGGCGTTTTTCTGTATGACGCGGTGCTGCGCGTTCCCTTCATCGTGGCCGGCCCCGGGATCAAGCCAGGGCACGTCGT
>JACDBQ010000219.1 GCA_013694845.1 Acidobacteriota bacterium | reverse complement strand
CAGTGCCGGTGCCGCGCCGGTCGGCCCTTACAGCCCGGCGGTCAAGGCGGGAGGACTCATCTACGTTTCCGGCACCCTGGCGCAGGACGACAAGGGCAACCTGGTCGGCGCGGGTGACGTGAGCGCCCAGACACGCCGCGTCATCGATCGGATACGGCACGTCCTGGCGGCGTCGGGTTCGTCGCTCGAACAGGTTGTCGCCGTCACGGTCTACCTGAAACGGGCCGAAGATTTCCAGGTGATGAACGACGCGTATCGGACCTACTGGCCCAAGGACCCCCCAACCCGCACCACCGTCATCGCCGACCTGTTACTCGGCGCCGACGTCGAGATCTCGATGATCGCCGTGCCGAATGGCGCCGAACGATCGGTGATCCATCCTGAGGCCTGGGTCAAGTCGCCAAACCCGTACAGCTACGCGATCCGTACAGGCGACACGGTGTTCCTGTCGGGAATCGTCCCGAGAAACGGGCGCGACAACTCGACGGTCACCGGTGACATCACGGTGCAAGCGAAGACCGTGATGGACAACGCCGGGGAGTTGTTGAAAGCCGCCGGTCTCGACTATTCCAACGTCGTGAGCGCGCGCGTGTATCTGCCTGACGCCTCGGTGTTTCAGCAGATGAACGAGGTATATCGCGGTTATTTCACGTCCGCGCCGCCTCCCGCGCGGGCCACGGTGAAGGCCGGTCTGGCCGGGAGCCAGTACGGGGTCGAAATGACGTTCGTTGCCTCTTCGGCGAAGCGCGAGGCGATCGCGCCCGGACTGAACCTGAGTGGCGCAGTCAAGGCCGGTCAGCGTCTGTACGTGTCCGGTGTGCTGGGGCAGACCCCGGAGAACGCGGGTAACGCGGCGGCACAAACCCGCGAGATCATGGCCAGGATCCGGAAGACGCTCGAGGCGGCCGGCTACAGCCCGGAGGACGTGGTCGACGGCCTTGTCTATCTGACCGATCTTTCGCTCTTCCCGCAGATGAACGAGGAATACCGCGCGTTCTTCGGGACGGACTTTCCGGCGCGCGCGACCGTCGGGGCCGGTCTGGTGGCGCCCGGCGCCGTCGTCGAAATCATGGTGACGGCGGTCAAGCAATGACGTTTCTCGGTCGCGAAGACTTCGAGGCGGCGTACGCCAGGGTGGCGCCGCACATTCACCACACGCCGTTGCTGACCTCGCGCATGCTGAGCGAAGCCACCGGTTTCGACGTGCGGCTGAAAGCCGAGATCTTCCAGCGCACGGGCTCTTACAAGATCCGCGGCCCGCTGAACCGGTTCACGTATTTGACCGATGACGAGCGCCGCCGGGGCGTCGTCTGCTCGTCGGCCGGCAACCACGCGCAAGGCGTGGCGCTCGCGGCGCAGATTCACGGCATCACGGCGGTGGTGTGCATGGCCGAGAACGCGACGCCGTCGAAGATTGCGGCGACCCGTGCGTACGGCGCCGAAGTCGTTCTGCACGGCACGATCTGGGACGAGGCCAACGAGAAGGCCAAGGAGCTCGTCCGGGAGCGCGGGCTGACCTACATTCACCCGTTCGACGACATGCAGCTGATCGCCGGCCAGGGGACCGTCGGTCTGGAGATCATCCGCGACTGGCCGGAGGTCGAAGTCGTCGTTGTCCCGATTGGTGGCGGCGGTCTCATTTCGGGTATTTCGCAGGCGGTCAAATCGTTCAAGCCTTCGGTCAAGGTCATCGGCGTCGAATCGTCGGGGGCGCCGGGGATGCACGACAGCGTCGCCGCCGGCCGCGTCGTGACGCTCGATCGCGTGGATTGCATCATCGACGGGCTCCGCGTGAAGCGCGTCGGAGAGACGACGTTCGAGGTGGTGCGGAAGTTCGTGGACGAGATCGTCACGCTGCCGGACGCGGAGATTTTCGAGGCGATGACGTGGATCATGGGCCACGCGAAGCTGGTGGTCGAGGGAGCCGCGGCCTCGCCCGTCGCTGCGGTGCTGCACGGTCTCGTGAAGGCGCCCAGCGGCTCGAAAGTCGTCTGCGTGTTGAGCGGCGGCAACGTGAATCTCGATCAGCTGAAGGGATTGACGTGGAACTAGCCCACGGTTCAACACGGTTCAACACTGAGGACAGTTCTTGAGCCAGACGATCCGCATCGGGATTTCGGCCTGCCTGCTCGGCCAGGAGGTCCGTTTCGATGGCGGCCACAAGCGTGACCACTTCCTGATCAAGGTCCTGGGGCCCCACGTCGAGTACGTCCCGGTGTGTCCGGAAGTCGAGATGGGCCTCGGTACGCCGCGCGAGACCTTGCGGCTCGTGCGGACGAGCGGCGCGCTCCGCATGATCACGACCCGCACGGCCATCGACCACACCGATGGGATGAATCGATGGTCCGCGAAACGGCTCGGCGAGCTGGACGCGGAGGCCCTGTCGGGCTACGTACTCAAGAAGGATTCCCCGAGCTGCGGTATGGAGCGGGTCAAGACCTACAGCGACGGGGGTATGCCGGCGCGCGACGGTCGCGGGCTCTTCGCTTCAGCGCTGCTCGAGCGCCTGCCGTTGCTTCCGGTGGAGGAAGAGGGGCGGCTCTCGGATCCTACGCTGCGCGAAAACTTCATCGAGCGTATCTTCGCGTATCGGCGGCTCAAGGACCTGTTCAGCGGCCGCTGGACGGCCGGTGCGCTCGTCCGGTTCCACACCGCGCACAAGATGTCGCTGCTCGCGCACTCCACGACGGCCTACAACGAGCTCGGTCAGCTGGTCGCGAAGGCCGGCACTCTCGGCAGGGCTCAGCTGCGAAGTGATTACGCCTCCCTGTTCATGAGCACGCTCGCTGTTCCAGCGACCCGCGCCCGGCATACCAACGTTGTTCAGCACATGGCCGGACACTTGAAGAAGCTGGTGGACGCCGACTCAAAGGCCGAGCTCGCGGGCTGCATAGACGAGTACCGCCGCGGCCTGGTGCCGCTGGTCGTGCCATTGACCTTGATCCGTCATTACGTGCGCCGCCACGAGGTGGCGTACCTCCGGGGGCAGATCTACCTCGAGCCCCATCCTCGAGAGCTCATGCTGCGCAATCATGTCTGACGATCGGCCGGGATCGCCGGAGGCTGTTCGGGAGGTTCGGGTGGTGCGGGTGACGCCAGGCGGCGCCACGGCGGGACAAGACACGGCAGCCGTTGAAGAACCCCTCGAGATCCGGTTGCACGACCGTCCCTTCGTCGTGATCATGCGGACGCCGGGCGCGGATCGCGAGCTCGCGGCCGGTTTTCTTCTCGCCGAGGGGGTGCTCGCTCATGCCGATGAACTCGGCGCGGTCGAACACTGTCGTCATCCGGAGCAACGCCAGATTCATAACGTCGTCAATGTGTTCCTGATGGCGGCTGCCCGGTCCCGGCTCGATGCCGTCCTCGCGGCGCGACGGAATGTGCACGCCAACTCATCGTGCGGCATCTGTGGACGCGTCACCATCGACTCGTTGAAGACGCGCGCTGCACCACTGCCCGTTA
This sequence comes from Acidobacteriota bacterium, assembly GCA_013694845.1. Classification (GTDB taxonomy): domain Bacteria; phylum Acidobacteriota; class Vicinamibacteria; order Vicinamibacterales; family 2-12-FULL-66-21; genus JACDCA01. Next base: position 529 of record JACDBQ010000219.1, on the reverse strand, counting down.
CCTGCACCATCGACCCCGCGGTCCTCTGCGGACTCCCCGATGCGCTACGGGCTCACCAGGCCCTGTTCGATCAGACGGGCGGCCTCCATGGCGCCGCGCTGTTCACCGTCGGCGGTCTCCTGGTGCTGGCCGCCGAGGATGTCGGGCGCCACAACGCCGTCGACAAGCTGACTGGCGCGATGCTGATCGAGGGGCAGTTGCCGCTTCCGGGCCACGTCTTGATGGTCAGCGGCCGGACCTCATTCGAGATCGTCCAGAAAGCGTGGCTCGCAGGCATCGAGATCGTGTGTGCGGTGTCCGCCCCCACAAGCCTTGCGATCGAGCTTGCGAACGAAGCCGGCATCACCATGCTGGGCTTTGCGCGAGGTCAGACGTTCAACGTCTACTCGCATCCGCAACGCCTGCTCGGGCTGGGAAGCCGGCTACCTACTTCCTTCGCCGAGCAGGGCTTCTGAGCAGTTTTAACGCCGGATAACCCCTCGGAACCCGTGGCACCGCCATTGCTGAGCTCATCCCTGCGATGAATGTG
>JACDBQ010000216.1 GCA_013694845.1 Acidobacteriota bacterium | reverse complement strand
GCGCAGGACTGACTGATTCGAAGACCATAGCCGTATCCGCCGGCGTTCAGGGTGGCACTGCCCGCCTCGGTACGGTTCACCGTCGCGGCGCGCGACCGCCAGATCTGCTGCATCTCACGAAGTGACGCGCGCCGCACGGGTCCCGTTTCGGGGCCGTCACGCGGCGGCCAGGCCGCGAGGAACGCGCCGACATACGTCGACAGATCGGAGACCGACGTCAGCATCCCGCCCATCGCGCCGAAGGCGCCGTCGGGCAGGGCCGGCTCCTCCTTCCAGGTCTCGTCTTCCCAGCGATAGCCGTGCGACAGTCGATCCGCCGGCACCTTGCCGGGTTCCAGCGTCGTCGACGTCATGCCGAGTGGCCGCAGGATCGATTCGGCAATGTAGTCGCGATAAGGCTTGCCGGAAAGGTTCGTGACGATCCGGCCGAGGATCGCGAATCCGTAGTTGGCGTATTCGTAGGCAATGCCTGGAGGGTTCGAGAACGGCATGCCCTGCTGGAGCATCCGGGTAAGCTCCGCTTCGGTCGCGGCCAGCTGCTGGTCACCCCACGGGTTGTCCTCGGGGAAGCCGGCGGCGTGTGACATCAGGTCCCGCACCCTGATCCTTGGCGAATCCGAGGTCGGGTATCGCAGGCCCTTCAATTCAGGCACGTGACGTTCGGCCAGATCGTCGAGCGAGAGCTTGCCCTCGTCGCGGAGCTTGAGAACGGCCATCGCGGTGAAGCTCTTGGTCATCGACGCGATTCGAAACACTGAGTCGCGCGTGACTGGCGCCTTGCTCGCGAGCTCGCGATAGCCGAAGACGCCCACGTGTGCGAGCTCTCCGTCGACCACGATGCCCCATGCCGCACCAGGCACGTGGGTACGCGCCAGGAACGCGGTGATCAGCTGGTCTATGTCGGGAAATGCCTTCGCGAGTTTCGCGCGGCGATCGGGATCGGTGAAGATTGCCGGAGGGTTCGTGTCATTTCGGATGGCGATCTGGGCAGCCGGCCTGATGGCGCCCTCCGATGCGACGAGGGCCACGACCAGGAGGCCGGCAGTGCGAGCGTACCGTGAAGGCATGCACCGCACTTTACGCGGGTTGGCATCGCGCGGGCAAGACGGGCGTGCCTACCGCTCGCCGGGTGGCACCAGCCCCACCCCACCCAACGGTATCGTCACGAACCGCTCGCCGAAACCGGCGATCAACGGCTTGCCTCTTGCGATCGCCGCCTGAACGACCGGCAGCGACAGAGATCCCTTGTGACTGGCTTCACTGTCCCAGACCTCCGTGATCCATATGGCGTTTGCGTCGCCCGGATCCGTCGCCAGGATGTAGCTCAGGCAGCCCGGCATCTTTCCCGTTCCCTGGAGCAGGATTGCGATCAGCGCATCGCGCTGTCCGGCGACGGCGTTCATCTTTCCGATCAGTCCGTACATCTGTCCGGCTCCTTGTGGTGGATTCGCGGACACGACGCTACCCGCGAATGCCGCGCCCGTCAGTACGAGGAACTCGCGGCGACCCAGATCGCTCATGCTGTCCTCACTCGCCAGGCGACGCCCTTCACGGTGGCACAGGTCGGCCCACCATCGCCACCGATTCCAGGCATATCTGTTTCGAGCGGGGCGTCGGCCCGGCGCGCCGCGTCGATCAGCGCCCACGTTACCGAGGTGAGCGGAACCTTCGCGCGGCGGGTCCAGCAGGATTCGGGCTGGCCCGCCAGCGTGCCCGAGTTCACGTAGACGAACCGCTCACCGGGCGGCCCCTGGGTGAACGGACCCAGAAAATTCGGCCTGCCGTCGGGTCGCTTGCCTACCCGCACGCTGAAATCGAAATGCAGAGCCCGCCGCGACTCGCGCGCGGTCGACACGAGATCGGAGCGGCCGCTCTGCAACTGCATGCGCACGTCCTTGAGCGGATCCAGCACGTTGATACGAAGCCGCAGCTCGGGCTGGCTCTGTGGAAGCGAAGCCTCGCCGCGGACCTTGCTAAGCGTCCTCGTCGATCGGTTCGCATAACGAAAACAGTCGGTGGTATGGTCGTTCACGAGGCCGGTCGCCTGCATGAACGCGTAACAGATCGTCGAGCCGACGAACTTGAACCCGCGTTTCAGCAGGTCGTGACTGAGCGCATCGGATTCCGCGGTTCGTGCAGGCACGTCGTTCAGCGTCGCGCGCCCGTTCACCAGCGGCGCACCGTTCACGAACCGCCAGACATACGCGTCGAAGCTTCCGAACTCCTTCTGGATCGCCAGGAAGGCTTTCGCGTTCCCGACCGTGCTCGCCACCTTGAGACGGTGTCGGACGATCCCCTCGTTCCTGAGCAACCGCTCTACGCGGGCGGGAGTGAAACGGGCGACCCGCACGGGGTCGAATCCGGCGAACGCCTCACGGTACGCATCGCGCTTCTTGAGAATCGTCTCCCAGCTCAGGCCCGCCTGCGCACCTTCGAGCGTGACGAACTCGAAGAACACGCGATCGTCATGGACAGACACGCCCCACTCACGGTCGTGATACGCGATGCTGAGCGGCGTCCGCGCCCAGGTGCAACGGCGCCGGTCCGACTCTCCACCGCTGACGGCGGGCACGATGACAATCTCCGCATTCGCCGGGACCGGGGCCGCCAGGCCGCCGGCATGGCGGATGTTCTCGCCGTTCACGAAGACGTTGATGTGCGGCCGTACCACCCCGAGCTCGGTGAGCACGCGATCGCGCGCACCCGGGCACTCTCTCCAGAGCAACGCCAGCGCATCTCCCGCGGAAGCGGCCTCGCCGGCGATTCGGACTTCGGATCGATCGCCGGCGAACTCTTTGAGGGCCCCGGGGATCACGAAAACGAGCGGCATCACGCAACGACCGCGGTCTTGACCGAGATGACCGGCGGCAGTCCGTCGAGCAGCTTCGCCCAGGTGTCCCCCTCGTCGGTCGATCCGAACAACTTGCCGCTTCGCGTGCCGAAGTACACGCCGGCGCCGGCGACCGGATCCACGGCCAGCGCGTCGCGCAGGACGGTCTCGTAGGCGCCGTCCTGTGGCAGACCGGCGGAGAGGGCGTCCCACGACGCTCCGGCATCGCGGGTTCGATACACGCGCAGCTTTCCTTCGGGCGTGCAGCGGAACTCGTCGGACTCCAGCGGGACGATCCAGGCGCAGTTCGGGTTACGCGGATGGATCGCCAGCCCGAAACCGAAGTCGGACGGCACCCCGTTGGCAATGTCGGTCCAGCTCTCGCCGCGATCATCACTCCGGTAGAGGCCCCAGTGATTCTGCAGGAACATCCGGTCAGGATTGGTCCTGGCCTGCACGACCTTGTGGACGCACTGGCCGAACTCCGGATATTTCTCCGGCAGAAAATCCGCGCGCACCCCGGTGTTGGATGGGCGCCACGTCATCCCGTCGTCTTCAGAAACGTACATCCCGCCGGTCGACACGGCGACGCGGATGCGCCGAACGTCCGCCGGATCCAGGAGGATGGTGTGGAGGCACAGGCCCCCGCCGCCGGGCTCCCAACGCGCGCGCTGCGGATGGTTCCACAGCCCTTCGTTGAGCGTCCATGTGTCTCCACCGTCCCGGGAAACGAAGACGGCCGCCGGCTCGACGCCGCAATACAGGGTGTCGGGCTCGGTCTCCCGGCCCGGCGTAATCTGCCAGATCTGTTTCAGTGCGGCGCCGGTGCCTTCGGGAAACCTGACGTTCGCTGCCTCCGGATTCGTCCATGTGCGGCCGAAGTCATCGCTGCAGCGCAGGAGCCCGCCCCAATGCATGCTGTTGGGCCCGGCCCAGACGCGGTGGCGCCCGGCACGACCGTCGTATGCCATCGCATAGACCGCATTGCCAGGAAAATATGGGCCGCCGACTTCCCAGGTCCGCCGGGTGGCGTCGGCGCACAGGACGAACGCACCCTTCATTGTGCCGACGAGAAGAACAACGTCGTCCGTTCGAGCCGAGATATGCGTGGTGATCGGCATGGCTTCTTAGAGTAGCTCACCCTCGTCCGCATCCCGCATCCCGCATCCGCGCAGAGCTCACGACTCCCTTCGCCTGTTGATCTCACTCATCCCCGAGAAACGCCGCATTGATCTCGGCAAATGCCCTGGCACGTCCGAGACCACTGAACGTGCCGCGCTGAGCGATCTCCCCCGCGGCATCGAGCAAACCGGTCAAGGCGGCCCGCGCCAGCGCACCGCCCACGCTGATCCGCCGGACCCCGGCGTCGGCGAGTTGGCTCGCCGTCACGAAGTCACTTCCTACGAGCACGTTGACCGGTCTCGGGCCCATGGCGTCGACGACAGCGACGATGTCGGCCAGCGTCCCGAGACCCGGGGCATACAGGCAGTCAGCGCCCGCCTCGGCGTAGGCGGCGAGCCGCCGGATCGTCTCGCGCAGATCCGGCCGACCCACGATGAATCCTTCGGATCGACCCGTCAGCATGACGCCGGTGCCACTCTCATCGATCGCCTGCCTGGCGGCGTGGATCCGCTCGACCGCATGGTCGAAGTCAAACAGCGGCGCCGACGGGTCACTCGTCGAGTCTTCAATCGACAGGCCAGCGACGCCCGTCGACGCCGCCGCCGCGACGTTCGCAGCGACCGCAGCGGGCTCCACCGCAAACCCTCCTTCGAAGTCGCCGTTCACCGGTACACCCACGGCGGCGGAGATCGCGGTGAAATGGCCGATCACTTCGTCGAACGAGGCGTGGTTGTCGGCACGGCCGAGTGACCATGCGAAACCCGAGCTCGTCGTCGCGAGCGCCTGAAAGCCGAGCCTTACGAGAAGCCGGGCGCTGCCGACATCCCAGGGATTCGGGATGATGAAACACCCCGACTCGTGGAGCCGGCGGAATTCCCAAACCCGGTCGGCGGTGAATGGCATCGGCACACCTACATCCCGGCTTTCGCCGCCGGACGATAGCCCGGCGCCGGCGAACACCCGGCAGACGGCGGGCCGTTCGGCTCCTGCGGACCGTCCACATCGTCATTCCGGATCTTCAAGTGCTCGATGATGGCGAGCCGCTCCTCGTGGGACAGGAGCGGCCCGATCACGCCGTTGCGCGGACCGGCGCCCTTGTTGTAACCCGCATTGAATTCGTGGCCACGATTGCTGTTTCCCGCCTGCGACGTGTCGAATTCCCAGAAGCCTGAACTGGCCGCGACGCCAACCCTGAGAGGATCGAATTCGCGGCTGCCCACCTGGAAACGCTTCGGCCGCTGTTCCGCGGGGGACAGAAGGTCGTAGATGGTCGGGACCGAGCCGTTGTGCAGAAAAGGGGCGGTCGCCCAGGCGCCGGCGAGCGGGCGCGGCTTGTAGGCCGACACGACCTGCGGCAAATCGAGGATCCCGAAGCCGTCGTACTCGTCGCGCTGCGCCTGCGTGTATCCCCTGTCGGCGTACGCATTTTCACGGATCATCGTACCCAGGTAGCTGAGCGCCAGACCCACCGGCAGCCGCTTCGGGTCGAGCTGCGCCAGTTGCTTCTCGATGTTTGCGTCGAGCGACGCCAGCTCCTGCCGCAACGCTGCGATCTGATCCACAGGCGTGGCGCCATAAGAGGTACCGCCAGCTGTCCCGACGGGGCCCGGGGCGGCCTGCAATCGCGCGATCTCGCCGGTGAGATACGCCGCCTGCCGGACCTTCTGCGCCTCGAGCCCTCTGGAGGCCACCCGGCGCAGATCCTCGGCGGTCATGCCGGTGCGGGTGATGTCCACCATCGCGCGGCTGAAATTGACCGCCGTATTCGGGTCTGTCCCGACGTCCTCCACGCAGACGGTCCGTACGATCCACTCGGGGTCGGTGGCCGTCTTGAGGGGCGCGTAGGTCGCCTTCAACGCCGGCGGCGCAATGTGCGGACCGTGGCACGAGACGCAGTGGGTGTTGAACAGCTCCTTCCCGCGAGCCGCCTTCTCTGCGTCGATCCCCCCGAGCAGTTGCCCGGGCCAGACGGGCGGTCGCAGTTTGCGGAGCGTCAACTCGATCCGGTGAAGATTTTCGACCAGGGTTGTGGATCGGAAGCGCTGCTCGGCGGGCAGCGGCTTGCCGTAGCGGTCCACCAGCGTGTAGCGCGACCCGACGCCCATCGCCTCGCCGATATTACGCGCCATCGGCTGGCTGACGGACGCGTTGTACTGGACCCAGTCGAACTTCCAGATGTTCCAGACCGGAGGAAAGCTGACGGGCGCGTTCCCCACGGCGTAATTCTGCGAGTCCAGGTTGTCGCCGAACACGGTGTTGGAGATCCGCGCGAGCGCGTCGGTCCGTCCGTATCCTTCCTGTGTGGGATAGAGCCCGCGGGTCTTCTCGGTCCACGCGACGCCGGCAAAGGTCCGGATCACGCCGCGCAGCTGCCGGTGCAGCTCCCACCGGCCGTCGGGATACTGCTCGCCGAGGATCTTGCGGGCGAAGCGGCTGAACTTCATCGGATTCGCCGCCGTGCTCGCCATCGCCGAGACCATGGTGGGCACGAAGTGTCCGAAGTCCGCGTCCGTGAAGGCGTGGAGCGCCGGGCCGCCGTCGATCCGGACGGCGGTGCGCCGGCCGTTCCGCGTCACGTTGAGCTGCCCGGTGTGGCAGGCCGCGCACGTGATGTCGAGCACCTCCTCGTTCAGCTGCCGGTCGAAATGCTTCGCGAAGCCGACGGGTAACTGGGCCGGATTCGCCGCGGTCGGCCGGTCCACGATGAAGCCGTAACGACGCAACACGTCCGGATCGGCCAGCCTTCTCGTACCCCACGGCATCTCGAGATGCACGAACCAGCTGTAGCGCATGTTCTTGAGACTTGCGCCTTGCGGCGTGTAGTAGTACGCCTGTCGATCCGGCGCCTCCACGCCGGCGCCCCAGCCCTGATCCGGATACTCGACGGTGTCGAATGGCTCGTCGGGCAGCATACCGCCGCCTCGATCCAGATAAACCATCGTCGCGAATGACAGGGCTCCGACCAGGAGGGCAAGTATCAGCAGCGCGACCACGCCTCGCACGACCGTCCGCAGGGAGAGGTCGCCGAGACGGCGACGCAAGGACCTGGACGAAGCAACCGACGGCACGGTGCCGGTGTCGGCAGCGGCGGACAGCCGGGTCCTGCGGCTCGCCGACTCGGCGGCCCATCGTGCTCGATTGATGCTTCCGATCGGGCGGCTCGCGGGGATGGAATGTTCGGTGACGTCGATATACAGCCCCGCACATTCGTCGGCGGTCAGCACCGAGTGCGCGAGCAGCCGCAGGCGCCCAACGATGTGGTATGGCGCTTCCGCTTCGTTCCATTCCACACTGGCGTTCTCGATCCAGAAGCTGCCGTCGCGAGTCTTCCCTTGCCAGGTCAGCCGTCGTTCATCGAGCACCTGGAGAGCGAAGTCGAACGAGCCGGCCTCCGAATCCTCGCTCAAGTGCCGTTGCAGCTCGTCGTTGAGCGCGTTCGGAGAGACGCCCAGCGGGCGGCCCTCATTGATGGCGGCCGGGATCGCGGAATACTTGATGACTTCATCGGACCCGTGGAGGAACGGGACTGTGCTCCAGAAGCGCGTCTGTTGATAGGGCTTGCGCAGACCCCGCTGCTGCTTTCTGCCGGCGAGGATCGTGCGGCCGAATCCGGCCAGGTCCGGAAACGACAGGGACCACAATGCCTTGGCGACGTTGATTGGACCATCGGCGGACGCCACCTTCATGAGGGCTGCGAACGCCCGTGCGTCGTTGATCGGAAAGGTGGGCGCGTCGTTCATCGTGAAGTCCAGGCGCGCCGCGCCATCCACGGCGCCTGGCGGGAGCTCGATCGAGAACGAGAGCGCGCGCACGTCGGGCTTCCGATCGGGATTGATCTGTGACGCGCCGTTCGCGAAGCGGATGGTCGCCGGGTAGACACCCGGCCGTGCGAACAGACCGCGCGCGAGGCGCGAGGCCAGGCCGGCATCACCGATGGTGCTGGGCAGATCGAATACTTCGAATGTACCGCGCACGCAGATGCCCTTCGTGTGCGTACCCCGGCCGAGCGGCCGTTTCTGCTTCGCGGCCAACCGGGCCTGTACGGTGAGGATTCCGTGAACGATCTCCGCGATCGCGGCGTCTTCAGCGGGCGTCGTCCTTCCGTAGCTGGCCATGTCAGTCATTTGATCTCCGAGAGCAGTAGCCGGGCCGCCACCAGATCGGCCGTCCCCTGCCCCTGCGTGAACCAGTCGTATACCGATGCGAGCGTGTACCGTGCCTCCGCGGTGCGTCCGGAGAGCGCCAGGAGCTGCGCGAGGCTGGTCGCGGCGCGCAGCTCGAAGGAGCGCGCGTGCTGCGCCTTGGCGTGGTCGAGAGCCGCGCGCAGGCCGGCCTCGGCCTCGGCGTCACGTCCGGCGAGGCGGAGCAGCTCCCCGCGAGTCCGATGGAGCTCCGCGACGAAGCCGCGCTCGGTCGTGCTCTCGGCGTAGGCAAAGCCCTCGTCCACGGCCTCGAGCCCGTCGTCGATCCTGCCGGCCCGCCGGCATGCATCGGCAAGCAGAGCGAGGAATGTCGTTCTGACCAGGCCCGACCGGAGGTGTTTGAGCGCACCAAGACTCGCTTCGAGCTGTGCCGCGCCCTCGTGTACGCGCCCCATGACCGCCATTGCGGAGCCCTGGAATGCTCGGGCCCACTCCGCCTCCTGGGGAAACTCGTACTCGCGGCACAGGCCGATGATCTCGTCGCCTGATGCGATTGCCTCCGCTGCCTCACCCCGGTACAGATGGATCCCCTGCGACACGATCAGCGCGAACACCAGCGTCACGGGTTGCCGCTGGGTACGGCCCAGCGCGATCGTCTCCTGGCTCCGCTCCAGGGCATCGTCGGGGTAGCCAAGGGACCAGAGCGGACGGCTGGACATCGCGCGCGCGACCATGCCGGGGTCGATGCCGAACATGGCGTTGTAGGTCTTGTGCTCGGCCGGCTGGTGGAGCTCGCGAGCGCGTTCGAGCAGCCGATTCGATTCGACCAGGTCGCCCGAGAACTCCGCGGTGACTCCGGCGATGTGGTGAACGGCCATGACATACGCGGGCAGATCGGCACTCTCGGCCTGCAGCATCAGCGTGGCGGTCTGCTCGCGGACGGCCGCGAGGTCGCCCCGGATCATGTTGAAGAACGCGAGATTCCAGAGAACGGGAAACAGTTCCGGCGGATGGTCGAGCTGCTGGCACAGCTGCCGGGCCCTGGCGAACGTCGGCTCCAACTCCGGCGCAGCCCACCCCTTGACCGATCTCAGCGCCAGGCCGCGGAGCATCTGCAGCCCGAGCTCGAGCTGGCGACGCTCGGGGCCCTCGGGAAGACCGCGCAAACCGTCGAGACCGCGATCGGCCAGCGATAATGCTTCACGAAAAGCGAAGAGCGCCACGGCTCGATGCGAGGCAACGAAAAAGTACTGGGCGGCGGAGGCAAAGTCGCGGGCCGACTCGAAGAGCACCGCCAGCCGTCCTGCGACCAACGAGGTGTCGGGCGTGTGATGCGCGACGAGCGCGTGCGCCGTCCTGCGACTCAACTGCGCGCGACGCGTGGGCTGTAACGACGCGTGCAGGACGTTCTGGTAGAGCACGTGGACAAAGCGGTATCGAAGGGTCAGCGTCCGGTCGGGGAACTCGTGCTCCTCGCCCCGCTGGACAAAGACATGGACGCGTTCCAGGATTTCGAGCCGGTCCTCCACGTCTCCCGGATCGATCTCCGCGACTTCCGCGATCGTGGCGGAATCGAATTCGTGCCCCTGGATGCTCGCCGCGAGCAGCAGCCGGCGGTCCCGGTCGTCGACCTGCTCGATCTTGCGCGCGATCATGCCGCGGACCGACTCCGGCAGGTCGCGCGGCGCGTCCGACACGGACCTCGTCACCCGCCAGGTACCGTTGTCGTCGACGATGCCCCCCGTATCGCGCAGATAGCGGACGAGATCAGCCATGAACAGCGGGCTGCCCTCGGTCTTGGCGTGGACCACGCCGGCGAACTCCGGCGGGAACGCATGACCGGGAAACTGCTGTGCCAGGTACCGTTCCACGTCCGCAGGCGGGAGGAAGGCCAGCCCGATCTCCGTGTACAGCCCACGCATCTGCAAGGTGCTGCGGACGCCGAGAAAGGGATGCCTTCTGAGCGCCATGTCTGAGGGCCGGTACGTCGTCACGATCAGCACCCGCATGTCGTCGAAACGGTCCGCCAGATAGTTCAGGATATCGACGGTCGACACGTCGGCCCAGTGGAGATCCTCGATGACCCAGACGAGTGGCTGGATGCGGGACATCTCCTGCAGCAGAGCGCCGAGCTCGCGCTTCATGCGCTCCTGCGACGCCGCCGGGGGCGCTTCGCGAATCTCCCCCAGGCCGGACCTATCGCTCGAATGGGTGGCCAGCTGCACATACCACGTCGGTGCGATCGCCTTGATGACAGAGTCGAGCGATGGGCCGGCGCGGCGGTGCAACAGGCTATCGAGCGTTTCGAGGACTGGAAGGTAAGCCTCGGCTCCGGCAAGACTTTCGGAGCAGCGCCCGCGCGCGACTACCGTGCGGTCGCCGGCGCTCCTGATCTCGTCCATGAAATCGTCGACCAGGCTCGTCTTGCCGATCCCCGCCTCACCGGTGACGGCTACGATCCCGCTGCGCCCGTTCCTCACCCGGAGGAACGCGCGGCGAAGCTGCGAGCGTTCCGCCTCCCGGCCCACGGTGGACCGAATCGCTGCCAAGGCCGCCGCAGAGG
>JACDBQ010000210.1 GCA_013694845.1 Acidobacteriota bacterium | reverse complement strand
GACTTCATCAACACTGACGGGTTGTTGATCGCGGACCGCCCGGTGCTCTTCAAGGTGCAGGCCCTCGCTCTCCTGCCATGGGGTGTCACCGCGGCCGCGAACTTCCAGCACCAGACGGGCACCCCCTGGGGACGCCGCGCGCGCGTGAACGGCCTCGGCGTCCCGGTCACGATTCGCGTCGAGCCACTGGACGGCTCGCGCCGCGTGTCGGACCGCGATACGCTGGACCTTCGGCTTCAGAAGGATTTCGCGATCGGGGGCGCGCACGTGGGTGGTTTCCTCGACGTGCTCAACACGACCAACAGCGACGCGCACCAGGGCGTCGGCAGCGACCTTGGAACGTCGACGGCATACGGCACGCCGACGTTCTTCATCAACCCGCGGACGGTGATGCTCGGTGCGAAGGTCCGGTTCTGACGGTATGACGATCCGGTGGTGCGCGGCCGTGGGCGTCGGCGTTCTCATGGCGGCGCTCGGGGCCCACGGCCAGCTCGCATCCGCGCCGCAGCCGGCGGCGTGGGACGTGACGACGCCGAGGGGAACGGTCCGGGAGATCGACTTCCTCACGGATCAGGGGACGTGGATGTCCCTCGACATCTCGCCTGACGGCCGTTGGATCATCTTCGACCTTCTCGGGCACATCTACCGTGTGCCGTCGGCGGGCGGCGACGCCGAGCTGTTGACCCGGGACAGCGGCATCGCGCTCAATTTCCATCCCCGGTATTCGCCGGACGGGCGGCAGATTGCCTTCGTCTCGGATCGCGCGGGACAGAACAATCTGTGGGTGATGTCGGCAGACGGCGCCGGTCCCCGTTCGGTGTTCCGCGACGACACCGTGTGCGTCGTCGAGCCGGTCTGGCTGGCGGACGGGTCGGCGATCGTCGTCCGCCGGCAGCAGACGTGCCATCGCGGCAACTGGCTCTCGGCAGGTCTCTGGGCCTATCCCGTCGCCGGCGGAGGTGCACGCGAGCTCGTGAAGGAGTCGGAACAAGCGTCGGGCTGGCCGTCGGTGTCTACCGACGGCGCGTCGTTGTTCTACCATCACGCGGTGTGCCCCGGGTACCACGCAGGGCGCAACGATCTGCTCCGCGGGTGCATGCAGATCCGGCGGCTGGACCTGCGGTCCGGGGAGACGGAGGACATCACCTACGGCGAGGCGTTCACGTCGCAGTGGAGCCGCGACTCGAACGGAAGCGCGATCGCACCGTCGATCTCGCCGGACGGTCAGTGGCTGGCGTTCGCCAGGCGAATTCCGGACGGCACCACCTCCTTCAAAGGCCATCGTTATGGTCCACGCAACGCGTTATGGCTCAGGCATCTGCAGACTGGCGAAGAACGGGTCGTCATGGACCCGATCGAGACGGACCTCGCGCACGGTCTTCCCTACGCGATGCATCTGCTGCCTACCTACGCCTGGACGCGTGACGGAAAGTCGATCGTCATCTCGCAGGGCGGACGCATCCGACGCCTTTGCGTCGCCGATGGCAGCGTCGAGACGATCCCGTTCAGCGCTCGGGTCCGGCGCACGATTTCGGAATCCACCTATGTCGCCCGGCGTCTGCCCACCGGTCCCGTGTCCTCGCGCTTCGTCCGGTGGCCTGCCACCTCGCCCGACGGTTCGACGGTCGTGTTCGAAGCGTTCGGCCGGCTCTGGTCGTCTCGCGGTGGACGGTCCAAGCCGCTGCTCGATGATCCCCGTGCGGGGCTCCTCGAGCTCGCTCCGGCCTGGTCGCCCGATGGGGTGTGGATCGCGTTCGCCACCTGGGACGAGACGAGCGGAGGGCACCTCTGGCGGGTGCGCGCCGACGCCTCCTCCACACCCGAACGACTCACGTCTGCCGCCGGCGAATATTTGAATCCCGCGTGGTCGGCCGATGGCGGGACGATTGTCTTCGTCCGCGGCACCGGCGCGACCCGTCGTGGAAAAACCTGGTCCGACAACCAGTACTACGACATCGTCAGCATGCCCGCGGCCGGGGGAGTGGTCTCTACGCTGGCCCGTATCCAGGATCAGCAACTCGGGCAGGTCGTTCGACCGTCGGTCGCCGGCGGTCGCGTGTATTTCCTGAACCAGCGGCGCCGGGAGCGTGCCGCGTCGACGCTGGAATCCGTCCTCATGGCGGGCGGCGATCGCCGCGAGCACCTGCGGTTCCGATCTTCCGACGATGCCGTGGTGTCCCCTGACGGCGCCAGGGTCGCATATGTCGAGGGAGCGCTCATCCAGATCAAAGTGCTCGGTGGCAAGGTCCCGGCTGCTGTTCCCGGTCCGGATTCTGCCGGGACGTTGTCAGCTTCCGTCTCTCCCGAGGGGGGGCTCTTTCCTCACTGGCGTGACTCGCGACGGCTGGAGTTTGCCTCCGGAGCGACGCTGTACACCCACGACGTCGCAGAAGGCCGGGGTTCGCGGGTTCCCCTCACCGCGCAACTCCCGCGGCCGACCGGCCGCGGCAAAATTGCCTTCACGAATGCCCGTGTGCTCACCATGGGGACGAGCGGCGTTCTTGATCGCGCGACGGTGATCGTGGACGACGACCGTATCAGCTGCGTCGGCACCTGCGACGGTGGCGGGGCGAGCCGCGTCATCGATCTGTCGGGCGCGACCATGATGCCCGGCATCATCGACACACATGCGCACCGGCACGTGCTGCACCAGGGTGTCGTACCGCCGCACAATTTTGAAGCCGCGGTATATCTCGCCTACGGCATTACGTCCACTCTCGACCCGGCGGCGACATCGCTCAACATGTTTCCTGCGGCGGAGGCGGTAGAAGCCGGCCTGGCGGTCGGCCCCCGCACCTTCGGGACGGCCGAGCCCTTGTACTCGACCACGACAACCTACGGGACGGCTATCGACTCGCCGGAAACCGCCGATCGGGAAGTGCGGCGCCGCGTCTCCTGGGGTGCCATATCGCTCAAGGATTTCCTCGTATCCACCCGCGCGCAGCGGCAATGGATTGCCGAGGCGGCGCGACGACACGACGTGTTCCTCACCGGAGAGGGGGGCTCACTGGAACACGACCTCTCGATGATCATGGACGGTCACAGTGGGTGGGAACATGATCTGACCTATACCCCGATCTATGAAGATGCGGCTAAGTTCTTCGGACAGGCGCGCGCGATCTACTCGATCACGCTGATGACCGACGGTCCGGGACCGCTCGCCGAAGAATTGTTCTGGCAACAGGAGGATGTGTGGCGCGACCCGAAGCAGCGTGAATGGCTGCCGTGGTCGATGTTTCTACCGCACACACGGACGCGATGGCTGCGGCCCGAGACCGATTATCCGTATCCCCTGCTCGCGCAGGGGCTCGCCGACATTGTGGCGCACGGCGGCTACGGCACCGTCGGCGGCCACGGCGATCAGCATGGGCTGGGCACCCACTGGGAAATCTGGATGCTCGCGCGCGCCGCGGGCAACGCCCGCGCCCTCGAGTTCGCGACGGGTCATGGTGCGCACGCGCTGGGCTTCGACGCCGATCTCGGCGCCGTGGCGGCCGGGCGGGTGGCCGACCTGATCGTGCTCGACCGGGATCCGCTGACCGATATCCGGAACACCACGTCGCTGCGGTTCGTGATGAAGGGGGGCGTTCTGTACGAGGCGCAGACGCTCGACCAAATCTGGCCGGTGTCGCGTCCGTTCGGACCCCGGTGGTGGAAGAACGAGACGATGCTGTCGGCGGACGACCGTCCGACGACCTACTGGGACAAGGCGCGCTGAGTCTACACACATGACCCAACCAACTGTCTCGAACCACACCGCCACGGCAGATCGCGTGGCGCGGATCTGCGGCGCCGTCGACGAGCTTCGGCCCGCCCTCGTCGCCTTCGCCCAGGGACTCGTCCGGATTCCCAGCCTTCCTGGACAGGAAGCGCCGGCCCACGACTATGTCGCGGTCAAGCTACGTGCGCTGCAGCTCGATGTGGCGATCGTCGAAAGCCGCTTCGACGAGCTGCGAGGTCACCCCGCGTTCAACGACGACGGGTTGGCGCCGGAAGGGCGCATCAACGTCGTCGCGCGGTGGCCGGGTGCCACGCCGTCGCGATCGCGCTCGTTGATCCTCAACGGTCACCTCGACGTGGTGTCGGCGGGCAACGTCGCACTGTGGACGGATGCGCCCTTCAGCGGGGTCATCCGCGGCGGCCGTCTCTACGGCCGCGGCGCCTGCGACATGAAGAGCGGCGTGACGGCCGCGGTCTTCGCGCTCGAGGCGCTGATGCGCATCGGACGACGCCCTGGGGGCGATGTGACGGTGCAGACAGTGAGCGGCGAAGAGAGCGGTGGCGTCGGAACGCTGACCACCATCGTCAAGGGTTGTCGCGCCGATGCCGCCATTATCCTGGAGCCGACCACCCTCAAGCTCTGTCCGATCCAGTCGGGCGCGCTCACCTTCCGACTGCGTGTTGATGGACGTTCGATTCACGCCTGCATGAAGCGGCTCGGGGTGAGCGCCATCGAGAAGGCGTGTTATCTGATCGGTCGGTTGAATGCATTCGACCGGGCCCGCCACCTCGCCCGGCCGAGTCCGTACTATCCGGATCCGCTCAACATCGCGCCGATCAGCGTCGGGACGTTGTCAGGGGGCGACTGGCACTCGACGGTGCCCCAGGAATCGGTGATCGAGGGAAGATTCGGCATCTTTGCGGGAGAGTCCGTGGCCGACGCGCAGCAGGCATTCGTGGCCGCCGTGCACGACGCGTCCGCCGCCGATCCGTGGCTGCGCGAGCATCCGCCCGCCCTCGAGTGGTTCGAAGGACAGTTCGAGGCGGGCCAGACCGACACTGCCGCGCCGATTCTCCTGGCCCTGGCGACCTGCCACGAGGCGATGGCAGGGGAGCCGGCGGTGATGGAGGGCGTGACCTACGGATCCGATCTGCGGCTGTTCACCAACCATGCCGGGATTCCGGCGGTGCTCTACGGCCCCGGCGATGTCGCGAACGCCCACACCGTCGACGAATTCATCGAGGTCGAGGAGGTCGTCACCGCGACCAAAGTGCTCGCCCTGACGATAGACACGTGGTGCGCCTGATGACGGACACCGCCGCGTTCGGCGTCCAATCCATGATTGCCCCGCTGCAACGCGTGCTCCTCAAGCACGCGCGCTCGGCGTATCGTGACCCGAGTACCGTGGCCGGCGGATGGCGGCCGCTCGGGTACGCGGGCCCTCCCGCGATCGAGGAAGCCGTGCGGCAGTACGACGCGTTCGTGGAGCTGATCAGCCGCGAAGTGGCTGCGATCGAGTTCCTCGACGTCGACGCGTGCACCAGCCTCGACTCCATCTATGCCTATGACCCCGTCATCGTGACCGAAGGCGGAGCCATTCTGTGCCGGATGGGCAAGCCACTGAGAGGCAGCGAGCCCGAGATTACCGGCGCATATCTCGAAGCGGCGGGGATTCCGACACTCGGACGCATAGAGCCGCCAGGGACGCTCGAGGCCGGCGACGTGGTCTGGCTGGATCGTCGGACGGTGGCAGTGGGCCGTGGGTACCGGACGAACGACGAAGGCATCAGCCAATTGCGCCAGCTTCTGGCGCCCCACATCGACGAGCTCATCGTGGTGCCGCTGCCGCACTGGAACGGTCCGGCAGCGTGCCTGCATCTGATGTCTCTTATCAGCCTCGTCGACACTGACCTTGCGGTCACCTACTCGCGTGCGTTGCCCGTCTTCATGCGTGAATGGCTGCTCGGTCATGGCTACAGCCTGCTGGACGTCGAGGATGCCGAACACAGGACCCTTGCGTGCAACGTCCTGGCGCTCGCGCCGCGCCGCTGCATGATGGTGGCGGGTAATCCGGTGACCAGGCGGCTCCTCGAGCAAGCAGGCGCAACAGTAATTGAGTACGACGGCAGTGAGATTTCGCTGAAGGGAACCGGCGGTCCGACATGCCTGACGCGGCCCTTGCTGAGGGCCTGAGATCGACGATGGCCGACGCGCTGCAGAAAACCATTCGTCCTGTCCAGTTCTTCACGCTGTCCTTCGGCTGCATCATCGGCGTGGGCTGGGTCGTCGGACTGCCCGCGTGGTTGCAGCTGGCAGGCCCGGGCGGCGCCGCGCTCGCGTTCCTGGCGGGCGCGCTGGCGATGATGCTGGTCGGCGTGTGTTACGCGGAACTTGCGACGGCAATGCCGGTCACAGGTGGAGAAGTCGCCTATGTGTACGTGTTGTTCGGCACAGCAGCCAGTTTCGCCACCGGATGGTTTCTGGCCTTGTCATCGATTGCCACGACCGCCTTCGAGGCCATCTCGCTTGGCTGGATCGCGGCGGCGATCGTACCCGGGCTCGACGGCCCGGCGCTCTACACGGTTGCCGGTGAGCCAGTGCGCGCCGGCAGCCTGGCCATCGGTATCGCCGGCACGGCGCTGTTGACGTGGCTGAATTACCGCGGCGCTGGCGCTGCCACACGGATCCAGGATGTCCTGACGTGGGCGCTGCTGGCGACGTCAGCCTGCTTCATCGTCGTCGGCATGGCGGCCGGCTCGGTCGACAACCTCCGTCCGTTGTTCTCGGGTACGGCGGACCGCCCGGTCTGGCGAGGCGTGCTGACGGTGATGGCGACCGCGCCGTTCTGGTTTGCCGGCTTCGACGTGATCCCGCAGATGATGGGAGAGCGTGCGCCGGGCTCGTCGCTGCGTCTCGCCGGCTCGATGATCATGGTCTCGATTCTGGTCGCCGCGGCGTTCTACGTCTTCGTCATCATCGCCTGCTCGATGATCATGCCCTGGCAGGAGCTGGTGAGGTTGCCCATGCCGGCCGCCGAGGGGTTCCGCCGTGCCCTCGGCTCGGAGCTCCTCGCTCAGGTGGTGCTGGCCGCCGCGGTGCTGGGTCTCGTGACGACATGGAACAGTGTGTTCATCTTTGCCTCGCGCGTGCTTTTCACGCTGGGGCGCGCGCGGCTGTTGGCACCGGCGTTCGGCCGAGTCGATCGGCGGCACGGGTCCCCAACCGCCGCCGTGCTGTTCGTCGGTGTGGTCTCGGCGGCGGCTGTCGCGCTCGGCCGTGGAGCGCTGCTGCCCATCGTGAATGTGGCTGGCGTCTGTCTGGCGGCTGCCGCGCTCTTGATCTGTATCGGAGTGGTCCGCTACCGGCGCGTGGCCCCAGACGTTGTGCGGCCGTACCGCGTGCCCGGAGGTAGCCTGACCGCGGGACTGGCAGCAATCGTCTGCGTGCTGATGGTGGTGTGGGCACTCGTCGAGCCCGCACTTACGGGAGGCGTGCCGCTCGAATGGATCGTCCTCGGAGGCTGGAGCGTGCTCGGCGCCATCCTCTGGGTCGCGGCAGGTCGCACCCGGACTGTCATCGATGAAACAGAACGTCTCGGACTGATCGTGGAGCGCGCGACCGGAGAGGTTCATTGATGGCGCTCTCGCCTGCGATCAGAACGGTTGCGATCGTCGGGACCGGCGTCATCGGTCGAAGCTGGGCGGCGGTATTCGCACGCGCCGGGTGTGAGACCCGGCTGTTCGATGTGGATCCCGACCAGCTCCCGCGAGCCCGCGTGTGGCTCGACGGCCAGCGCAAACCCGACTGGGGCCCCATCGTCGCCTGCGCGACCGTCGATGCCGCGCTCGACACAGCCGGCTACGTTCAGGAGAGCGGCCCGGAACGGCTGGACGTGAAGCAGCAGCTGTTCGTCGATCTCGACCGCGCCGCGCCCCCATCGGCCATTCTGGCCAGCAGCACGTCCGCATTCGACATGACAGAGATTGCACGCGGCCTGCGGCATCCCGAGCGGTGCATCGTGGCCCACCCGGTGAATCCCCCACATGTCATTCCCGCGGTGGAAGTGCTCGGCGGCATTCGAACCGCTGTCGACGTCGTGGATCGCACCTGCGACCTGCTCCGTGCGGTCGGTCAAACCCCCGTCGTGCTGAAGAAACATGTGCACGGGTTCATCCTGAATCGTCTGCAGTTCGCGCTGGTTCGTGAGGCGATCCACCTGCTGCAGCACGACGTCGCAGACGTGGAGGCGATAGATGCGGTGGTGCGCGAAGGCCTAGGCCTCCGCTGGGCGCTGCTCGGGCCGTTCGCCGTCGCGGACACGAACAAGGACGATGGGGTGCGGGCATACTTCGGCGGGTACGAGCAGTGGATCATCGACCTGATGAATCAGCTTGGTCCGACCCCGTCACTCGACGGCGATCTCATCGAGCGCATCGGTAAGGCGCTCGACGGGGCCCGGGGTGAAACGTCACGCGCCGAAGTCCGGGAGTGGCGCGACCGGATGGTGGTCGAGATCCGACGCTTGAAGGCGGACAACCCGGTGGCACGCGTGGGGGAACGAGCTCAGTGACTATTCCAACGAGCTGGAGATACGTGGATTCGCACGAGTACATGCAGCGGGTTCGCGAGGGCATGCCTCCGGCGATCATCTGCTGCGCGTGCAACGGCGGCCTGCAGGGCAAGGAATACAACACGGCCATACCCGAGACGCCCGCCGAGATCGCCGAGTCCGTTTTTGCGGCGTACGAGGCAGGGGCGTCGATGGTACACGTCCACGCCCGCGACCCCGAGAGGCTCCCTTCGCCGGCCCGCCACGTCGAGGAGTGGCAGGAAGTGA
The DNA here is from genome assembly GCA_013694845.1 of Acidobacteriota bacterium. GTDB lineage: Bacteria > Acidobacteriota > Vicinamibacteria > Vicinamibacterales > 2-12-FULL-66-21 > JACDCA01. The sequence continues at coordinate 70 of JACDBQ010000210.1, read as the reverse complement.
CCGCACGCATCCGCGAGCGTTGTCCGGACATCATCATCAACAACACCACCGGCGGAGGGCCGGGAATGAC
>JACDBQ010000203.1 GCA_013694845.1 Acidobacteriota bacterium | reverse complement strand
GCGTCGCAACGACGCCGGCGATGAACAGTGTGGCGAGCGAGATGGCCACGGTCCGGACGTCGAGATCGGGCGACGTGCCGATCCACTCGGTCCACACCCGTCCGAGCGCCCACGCCACGACGAGGCCCACGCCCATCCCGGCCAGAACGAGCGTCATCCCGTTGCGCACCACCATGCGGACCACCCGCCCGCGGTCCGCGCCGAGTGCGAGCCGCAGCGCGATCTCGCGGCGGCTCAGGCTGACGACGTAGCTCACGAGTCCATAGAGACCGATGCCCGCCAGCAGCAGTGTCGACACACTGAAGGCCCCCATGATCGCCGACGTGAAGCGCGCGTTCGCGGTCTGGCGTTCCGCGCGCTGGACCAGCGGCTCGACGCCATAGACGGGCAGCGCCGGATCGATCGACGAGACGGCCTGCTGCAGCACCTGGGCGCTCGGCGCGGGACCGCTCGTCCGCACCGCGAACTGGATCGCCCGGTCCGGTATCTGCGCATATGGGTAGAACACGTCAGGCTCGGCGCGCGGCCCCCCCAGATCCGCGGTCAGGTTGCGGAACCGCGCATCAGCGACGACGCCGACGACTTCGGCTTCGGGCCGGGTCGGGGCCCCAAGCCGGAACTTCAGGCCGATCGGATCGCGTCCGGGGAAGATCCGCCGCGCGCCACTCTCGCTGAGAATCGCGAGGCGAGGGGTATCGGGTCGCTCGTTCCCGGTGAACAGTCTGCCCGCCACGAGCTTCATCCCGAGGGTCGAGAAGTACTCCGGCGTGACGCCGTGCACGTAGTACCGAACCCGGTCGGTGAGATCAGGCTCTCGGATGAGGATCGACGCGCTCGAACCTGTGAACGGCAACCCATCCGAAATTGCCGCACTGCCGGCGCCCGGCAGCACCCGCAACGCCTCGGCAAGGCGCTGAGCGAAGGCGACACGCTCCTGCGGCGTGTATTTCGTACCGGTCAGCGTCACTCGGGCGAACGTCACACCTTCAGGTGAGAAACCGAGTGGCACGCGCAACTGCGACTGCAGGGTCTGGATTACGACCCCCGCGCCCAGCAGCAGCGCGAGAGCAACCGCGACCTGCGCGACGACCAGCAGTTGCTGGGGAGCCGGCCGTGCAATTCGTCCGAGGCCGCCACGCACCGCGCGTCCGCTCGTGCGCAGGGCGTCGGCCACGTCCGCCGAGGGGGTCGCGAATACCGGCATGAGCGCAGCCACCAGCGCGGACCCGAACGCCATCACGACAGCAAAGGCGAGCGCCCGGCCGTTGAGCGAGGGCTCGACGAAGATGGGCAACGAGCCGGTCGGCTGGAGCACGCGGATGGCGGTCATCATCCAGGATGCGAGCAGGCCGCCGAGCAATGCACCGGCGACGCCGAGGACGACCGCTTCGGCTGCCAGCTGCCGCGCGAGATGCTTGCGGGTGGCGCCGAGCGCCAGGCTCACCGCGGTCTCCTGCCGTCGTGAGGTCGAGCGCGCCAGCTGGAGCGCTGCCACGTTCGAGCAGGCAACGAGCAGGAACAGGAGGACCGCGCCGAACAGCATCCGCAGCGTGCCGGCCGTGTCACCGAGGTAGAAGCGTTCCAGGGTCACGAGCTGCGCCCCACGATCGGTGTTCGTGTCGGGAAAGTCCCTGGCCAGCGAGGCGGCCACGGTGTCGAGGTCCGCCTGGGCCGCTTCCACCGAGACCCCGTGGTTCACCCGGGTCAGGGCGGTGAGCCACCGCGAGCCGCGGTTCTGCAGGATCGACGGCGCGGTCGTCAAAGAGATCATCGCGGTCGGTATCCATACGTCGGTGTCGAAGGACAGCCCTGAGAATCCGGGCGCCATGATGCCGACGATGGTGACCGCGCGGTCGTTGAGCTGCACCGCCCGTGAGAACACGTCAGGGCTTGCCCCGAAGCGCGCCCGCCACAAGGCATCGCTGATCACCGCGACCGGACGCTGATCCGGGACCGCATCCTCGTCGGCAGTGAACGTCCGGCCCATCACCGCCCTGGCGCCGAGCATCTGGAAGAACGTCCACGAGACCATCTCGGCGTCGACCCGGGCGGGATTGCCGCCGTCGATGCTCATGTTCAGGTCGATCTCGTCGTAAACGACGACTTCCTGCAGCGTGCGGGCACGCTCTTTCCAGTCCCTGATCTCGGGGAATGACGCGCCACGGATGGCGCGCTCAGGCCCCGCCACACCCCAGATCACGCCGAGCTTCGAGGGCTCCGGAAACGGGGGAGGCTGCAGCAGCGCCGCGTCCACGAACGTGAAAATACTGGTGCTGGCCCCAACGCCCACGGCAAGCGTGAGCGTGACCGCCAAGGCGTAGGTGCGCTGCTTACGGAACGCCCGGAAGGCAAGCCTGATATCGCGAAGCATGGATAAACTCCTGACCGGGAAGGAGCATGGAGCATTCCGCTCCTCGCCCGTCAGAACAGGCCAGAAATCCACTGGTTCCGGCGCCCCGTCGTCCAGAGTCGCACACCCGGATTCCGGGATCGAACACCCGGCCGGATCAGCCGCTACCGCTTCTCGAACCAGAACGGCATCCGCTGCCGCCCTTTGTCGCCGGTCTCGTTGAGCGTGCGTGCGTCCATCAGCCGTCCGTTCAACACGACCATGTGCAGCGCCTCGGAGTGGCGGATGTTCTCCAGCGGATTGCGATCGAGCACGACCAGGTCGGCCAGCTTGCCTTTTTCTATGGATCCGATATCGGCGTCCATTCCCAGATAATGAGCGCCGTCGATGGTAGCGGCGCGAAGCGCCTCCATGTTCGACATGCCGCCCTGCTGCAGCATCCAGAGCTCCCAGTGCGTGCCGAGACCCTGGATTTGTCCGTGGGCGCCGAGTTGGACCCTGCCACCGGCATCCATGATCTGCTTGGCGCCTTTCGCGATGAGGATGTGATTGAAGTCGTCCATCGACGCCATGGTCCGGCGCCGCGACCGCGCGTCCACGACTTCACGGGGCGTATAGCGAAGAAGCTGCTCGTTCTCCCAGACGTTGGTCGTCTGGTACCAGTAGTACTCGCCGGACAGGCCTCCATACCCGACGATCAACGTCGGCGTGTAGCCGGACTTGCTCCTGGCAAACAGCTCGATCGTGTCCTTGTAGAGACGCGGAACGGGTAGCGAATGCTCGACGCCGGTGTGGCCGTCGAGCACGTGCGTCTGGTTCATGTAGAGCAGCGAGCCCCCTTCGGGGACGTTCATCATCTCGAGCTCTCGTGCCGCCTTGACCAGCATCTGTCGCGAGTCACGTCGCTGCTGGTTGTAGCTCTTCACCGAGATCGCGCCGGCGGCCTTCTGTCGACGCATGTGCGCCAGGGCGTCCTCGTATGACTCGACGATCGCTTTGAACGGCGTCTCGGCGCCGTAGAGGATCGTGCCGGTCGAATACAACCGCGGACCGAGCTTCATCCCGGCGCGTATCATCTCGGCGTTCGTGAACACGGTGACGGTGTCGTTCGAGGGGTCATGGGACGTCGTGACACCGAACGCCACGTTCGCCGCGAGCGGCCAGCTCGATTGTGCGAGCAACCCGTCGGACTCGCTCCCGAGGTGCGCGTGCACATCGATCAAGCCGGGCA
>JACDBQ010000197.1 GCA_013694845.1 Acidobacteriota bacterium | reverse complement strand
CTCGCGGTGGGGGCGGTCGCCGAAAGCATCGAGGTCGTCAGCCAGACAACGTTGCTGCAGACGGAAAAAGCGGATCTCAGCACTCAGCTCACGGCCAAGGAGATTATCAATCTCCCGCTCAATCAATACCGTAACTATCAGGCGTTGATGAATCTGGTGCCAGGCGCGACGCCTGCCCAGATCCAGAACGCCGAGATCGACTCGCCGGGCCGGTCGTTGCGCACCTGGGTCAACGGCACGCAGCCGAACAGCAACGCGACGCGAATCGACGGCGCCGTGTCGATGAACATCTGGCTGCCGCATCATGTCGGCTACGTGCAGCCGGCAGAAACCATCGAGACGGTGAACGTTTCCACCAACAACTTCGACGCGGACCTCGGCATGGCGGGCGGCGCCGCCTCGACCGTCATCACGAAGTCGGGCACGAACCAGCTTCGCGGCTCGGCGTTCGAATTCCATAACCGTGAAGAATTCAACTCGAATTCCTTCTTCAACAACGCGTTCAGCCTGCCCAAGACGCCGCTATCGCGGAACATCTACGGCGGGACGGTCGGCGGCCCGATCCTGAGGAACAAGTTCTTTTACTTCGGCTCGTGGGAAAAATTTCAGGACCGCCGCACCAGCAACGTCAACTACGGCGTGCCTACCGCGAAAATGCGTAACGGCGACTTCAGCGAGGTGGCGGCCGCCTATGCAAATTTCCGGCTCTACAACCCGTTAACAGGGGGGCCCGGTGCCCGTGACCTCTTTCCGAACTCCGCGATCCCCGCTTCGATGATCGATCCGATCGCCAGGAGTGTTCTCGGCTACTACCCGCTGCCAAATTCGACGCGGGACCTGAATTCCAACCAGTTGCTGGACGACTACACCGTGCCTCGCCAGGTGCGGGTTGACCGGAACAACTACGACACCAAGTTCACCTGGCAGCGGACGGATGCTCACGCTGTGAGCGCGAAGTTTTCGATGTTGGACGCCAACGTCGTCGACAACTTCTCATTGGGCTTCGACCAGGGCAGCCTGGGCGATACGCGCGTCTACGTCGGCACGCTTGGGCATACGTGGACCCTCGGTTCTTCGATCGTGATTGACGGCAACTTCGGCGTGAACTTCCAGAACCAGCAGGTGACCGGGCCGGACTACGGCACTAATCTCGGGCTGGACCTCGGAATCCGGGGCGTCAACGATGCGAATGACCTGCGCGCGAGTGGTCTGCCAAGGTTCGACATCGGCGGGACGACTGCCGCGACGAGCTATTCGCTTGGAACCACGCCGAACTGGATGCCAATATTCCGGAAGGAGCGGAGCTACACCTTCAGCTCCGCGGTGACGAAAGCCTTTACCAGCCGTCACGAACTGCGGATGGGCATCGACGTCGTGCGCCACGAACTGAATCACCGGCAGGCGGAGTTCGGGGATTACGGGCTGCGAGGTGGCTTCAGATTCGACGGACTCGTCACCGGGACGACCGGATACACGCCGCTTCTGTGGAACCGGTTCGGCGAATTCCTGCTCGGCCAGCCTTCGTTCTTCTCGAAGGACGTTCAGACCGAGGAAATGACCGGTCGCGAGTGGCAGAGCGCCATCTACCTCAGGGACCGCTGGAATGTCACGCCGAAGCTGACGCTGAGCCTCGGCGCCCGGGCCGAGTACTACCCACTGATGACCCGCGCAGACCGCGGGATCGAGCGCCTCGATTACGATACCTACACCGTTCTCATCGGCGGCCGCGGCGGCGTGCCGGAGGATGTGGGCATCAACCTGAAAACCTGGTATTTCGCGCCGCGCACCGGCCTGATTTACCGGCTCACCGAGAACTCGGTTGCCCGCGCCGGTTACGGACGGACCATCAACCCGCTGCCCTGGTCGCGGCCGATGCGCGGTTCGTTCCCGCAGGACATCAACTTCAACCGGACGGCGGAGCAGTTTAGCCCGGTGGGCACAGTCGCTGATGGCATCCCCACGGTACCGGTCCCCGACTTGAGCTCCGGCCAGGTACAGCTTCCGCGGGGCGTGTTCATGCGCTCGCCCAACCCGAACCAGGTGGACCGCGGCATTATCCAGCAGTGGAACGTCGCCTACGAGTACCGTCTGCCGTGGGACATTTCCGCGGAGGTGGCATATGTCGGCACCAAGACCGACGGCGGCTACGCCGACCTGAACATCAACTACGGAGTGCCAGGCGGAGGCAATGCGGCCCGCCAGTACTTCGCAGTTGCCGGTACCACCGCGATCAACGACTGGGCGGCGCGCACGAAGAGCCGGTATCACGGCCTCCAGATAGCCCTGAACCGCCCCTTCCGCAACAGCCTGGCGCTGAAGGGGGCCTACACCCTGAGCCGGGCGAAGAACATGACGAACAACGATGAGGACGGCTGGACCGCTCTCACCTGGAACTCCCCGCTCATGTACGACCAGAATTTCGCAATCGCCGGATTCGACCGTACGCACAACGCGCAGCTCGGGATCGTCTGGGATATGCCGTTCTTCAGGAACGCCGACACCGTGGTTGGGCGGGTGCTCCAGGGCTGGCAATGGAACGGCATCTTCTCTGCCTATTCCGGCACGCCGTACTCGATCGCCGGCACCAACACTGCGCTCGACTGCCAGGGCTGCGGCACAGGTTCGTTCATCCTGATCGACGTAAACGGCGATCCGAAACCCTCGGGGTCGGTCGGTTCCTCGACCGAGCCGTACTATCCCCTGGAGATCTTCTCGCAGCCGGTCGGCGTCAACGTGGCCGGTTTCGGCAACAGCGGCCGCAACCGTTTCCGCCGGCCGCCCGTCTGGAACGTGGACATGTCTCTCTTCAAGTCGTTCCGGCTGGGCCGGGTGCAGCCGCAGATTCGAGTCGAAGCGGCGAACGTGTTCAACCACACGACCTGGAATGCGCCCGGGATGCCGGCCACGACGCTCTTCGCCGGCACTCTCGGCACGTTCACGGCAAATAACTTCATGCGCTTCACGCCGAGCAACGCATTCGTGAACCCGCGCACCCTGCAGGTCGGCCTGCGCGTCCAGTTTTGAGATAGCACACGCCGCCGTGATGGGGACAGCCGCCTTGCAGGCCGGCTGTCCCCCGTTTCTTTCTTGGCCAGACGCCCCCGAGGAGGACCGTCGAGAACGATGACCAGCCGCCGTACGGTGCTGAAATCACTGGCAGGCGTGTTCATCGCAGCCGGCGGCACGCTGGGCGCTACCACGCGCCAGGCGGCTCCAGCACAGACTGCGGCCACGGCGACGGGTGTCCTGCGCAAAGCCGTCCTCATCTCGATGCTCCCGAAGGAGCGATCGTACGTGGACCGGTTCGCCATCGCACGCGCCGCTGGATTCGAGGCGGTCGAGATGCAGACGATCGAGCGGCTCGACGAAGTCGCGGAGATCGCCGAGGCCGCCGGCGCGGCCGGCATCCGCATCCATTCCGTCATGAACGCGGATCACTGGCGCTTTCCTCTGTCGAGCGGCGACCCCGCGGTAGTCGACCGCAGCGTCGCCGGCATGGAGACCTCGCTCCGCAACGCAGCCAGGTGGGGAGCCGATGCGGTACTGCTCGTCCCTGCGGTGGTCGATCCGGCCACTTCCTACCGCGATGCCTGGTCGCGCTCGCAACAGGTGATTCGCGAGCGGCTGTTACCATTGGCCGGGCAACTGAAAGTGGTGATCGCGGTCGAGGAGGTGTGGAACAAGTTTCTCCTCAGTCCAATCGAGTTCTCCCGCTACGTCGATGAATTCGATTCGCCCTGGGTGCGGGCTTACTTCGACGTTGGCAACGTCGTCTTCTACGGTTATCCGCAGGATTGGATCCGGACGCTGGGCGCTCGCATTGCCAAGGTGCACCTGAAGGACTTCCAGCTGGATCGTACCAGCGGCCGCTTCGCCTGGAAGAATCTTGGCGACGGAGACATCGAATGGCCCGCGGTTCGAGCCGCGCTGAGTGAGGTCGGCTACAACGGGTACGTCACCACCGAAGTCGCCCCGGGCGACAGCGCGTATCTGACCGATGTCGCCGCTCGCATCGACCGGCTGCTGCCGCCCCGCGGCTAGACCCGCGCGCCGGTCACGACCGCGCCGCGCGTTCGGGCTGCGCGCCGGGGCGGAAGAAGACGAAGAACAGCACCAGCACGACCGCAGCCGCGGCGGCCGGGAC
>JACDBQ010000187.1 GCA_013694845.1 Acidobacteriota bacterium | reverse complement strand
CGCGACGCCGCGGCGCTGGTTGAATGGTCCGTGATCGCCACGTATTCGTAGCCGAGCAACGCGGCGCTCGTGATCATGGCTTCGAGCGTGTCCTGTCCGTCGCTGAAGGTCGAGTGCATGTGCAGGTCACCACGAATGTCCGCGCGCTCGACCAGGCGGGGCAGGAGGCTCCGGCCTGCGGCCTCGATCTCTCCTGACCCGTTTCGTACTTCAGGCGGTATCCAGGGCAGTCCCACGCGGGCGTACACATCCGCCTCACTCGCGCAAGGCCCCGGCCGTGGCGCCTTTCGAGCGATCTCACCGACATGCTCCTGCGAGCCGGTCGACATGAAAAGGACTGTCCCGCGGTCGCCCGGCGTCGCGCACCGGATGTCGATCTCGCTTCTCAGCAGTGAGATGATCGCCCGGTTGCCCGCGCGATAGAGTACGTCGTCCACACCGCCCATCGCGGCGAGCTCCGCGAGCGCCGCATCGGCATCGACCGTTCGGCCGACGAGCACGAGCTCCCGCACGAGCGGCTCGAATCGACGCGCATCACCGGCAATCGTGATCTCGTCGAACGCGGGGCAATGAACCGCCATCGATTCCCGGACGGCTGTGAGGATGTCGTATGCGCGCCCGAGAAGCGTCGGCCGCGTGTCGATCGACAGCGCGGCGGCCGCACCGGCGAGCTGGCCGGCTGCGTTTCCGAAGCCTGGTTCGAGGTGGCCGTGGAGAAGTGCGGCCTGGAGATCCGAGAGAGTCGCGATCCCGAGCTCGCGGGCGAGAAGGACGGCCTGCTGACAGGAGACCGAGCGCATTTCGAGCAGACGACGCAGTAGAAAGGGAACTCTCGAACGGGCGGCCTCGAGGACGGCGTCTCCGCCCTGACCGGCTACGTTGCGGACCCTGTCGATCGCCGCCGGAGAAAGAGCTGGGAGGTCGAGTGGCTGACCGGCACGAGCGCGCGCCAGCAATTTCGGGAGATGGGCAGGAGCCAGTCGTTCGAGGACGGCGGCAGCGGATCGCAGGTCGGCCGACTCATCGCCACCGCGTACGTCAGCAAGGCAGGAAAGTTGCCGGAAGACATCCGGCAGGGTCGGTACGCTCACCACTCCAGCGTACCCGACTTGGCCCACTCAGATATCGCGTCAGCGACTCAGATTCTCGACCCGTGCGCATGCGCGTGATCGTGATCCTTGACGACCCAACCGTGTGACCGGCGCCCGCAGGAGAAGCAGCGGAGGAACATCGCCCCACCGTTGCAGCTCACGCTGTAGTCATGGCCGGTCACGTAACAGAGAATCCAGCTCCACATCTTGCACCCCGGGGGGGAACGCACGCGCGCGTCGCAACGAAAGTGCCAGCTAATCGACCGCCGCGTTTGGTCGATCCGCGCGATAAATCAATGCGGCGCGGTGCGTCAACCAAAGTTGTACTTGGATTACGACTTTGAAATCTGGAGAGCCTCAGGGTTGGTTCGGCGTCTTCGTGAAGTCGACGCTCAAGGCCGAGTCCGTGGTCGTGACGGTTGCGGTCACCCGCCGTTCCCCATACTGCGGATGCTTGAACACGAAGACGCGCGTCCCAAGCAGCACCTGGAGGTTGGCGATGGGGGTGTCGCCGGCCTTGTTCCCGTCCACCCAGACCTCGGCCCATGGATGGGCGTTGATGTTCACGCGGCCCTTGGGTTCTACATTCAGGGGTCGTTCTTCGCCGGGGTGGATTTCGACTGTCCGGGTATCGGTGAATCCGAAGCCGCTATTCGACAGCGTCAGCAGGTGCCGCCCGGGGGGAAGCATGATCTTGCCGGTGTCGGTGTGGCCGATCGATTTGCCTTCGGACGAAACTTCGAGCGGAATCGGTGAGAATACCGATAGCCATCCCGAATAGACCGGCACGTCCAGCGTCACGAGCTTGCCCGCCTCGACGCGAACACTCCGGCGCACGGTGCCCGTCGCTGTGACGATGGCGATCGTGTGACGGCCGGCCAGGACCGCGTCCAGCTTGAGTGGTGTCAGCCCGACCTCCGCCCCATCGAGCGTCACTTTCGCGCCCGAGGGCTGGCTGTCGATCACCAGACCGCCGGTTGTGCCGGCGGTCGCGGGACGGCTGGCGGCGGACGCGTCAGGCGACACCGAGGTAGTGACGGGTGTATCGGGAGTTGCCGCCCCCACCAGATAAACCCTCCCGGCGAGGATTCCGACTGCCAGGACGACCATGGCCGCCCCGGCCAACTTCCAGGGGAACGCCGAGGGTTCATCCGGCAGCCCGCGATCGACGGGCGGCAGCGCGGCCATTTGTGAACCGGCCTCGGTGCGCGAGGGGACGTAGCCTTTGGGGAGCTCGGCTCGCACGCGCAGCGGCGGCGGCGTTGCCACGCGAATGGCGATCGGTGGAGGCGCGGCCACCGGCGTTGTCGATGCCGCCGTCGCCGTCGGCGGCGGGGCAAACGTCGCTGCAGGACGGGTCGAGGGAACCGGCGGCAAGGGCGGCGCAACCGCATACGCCGGAATCGATGGCAACGGAGCCGCATTCACGGGGGTCGACACCAGCACGGCTGGCAGTACCGCGGGCTCGACCGCAGCGGGCTTCGCAACGACCACCGAAGTGGGCTTCGCAACGAGCACCGTCTGCGGCTCGACGACAACCGGTTCAGGCGTGACTGCGGCAAACGCAGGAGCAGGTCCGCGTGATGCGATTGGTGCCGTCTCGA